>JAYTAC010000819.1:0-6079 GCA_043737755.1 Spirosoma sp. | reverse complement strand
GCTGCTCAAAGTTACTGTTTTTACGCCCGGTACGAGACCCGGCCACGCGTTGGCAAGCGCATAAGATCAAGGAGAAAATTGTTTATTGATGAATATGCTCATTGACCATCAGTTATTTACATAATTGCTGATTCCTGAGCTGGTGTGCTCAATGAATGCGTTCAGAACTATGCCGCAATAAAAATGCCACTACTTTTCAGTAGTGGCATTAATCTGTCAGGCTTACGTCGCCAAACGAATACCCGGTGTTGGTCAGTACGATTTTACTGGGCGGCACTGTAAATTACTTCGTGAATCCGGCGACGGAGTTTGGTCGTGTTGATCGAGTTGTTGCCCGCTGTTGGGTAAATTCGGTTGGACAGGAACACGAAAATCAGTTCCTCGTCGGGGTCTACCCAAACGACGTTGCCGGTGAAGCCTGTATGTCCAAACGAGCGGGCCGACACTTGTGGGGCCATATACACGCTGCTCGGACTGTCGGGGTTGGGCTTGTCCCAGCCCAGTGCCCGGTGGCTGCGGCTGCTGAGGGTTTGCGTGAAATACGGCACCGTCATCGGGTTCAGAATCCGCTGCTGTCCGTAAATCCCCTTCTGCAAATTCATCTGGAGCAGCGTGGCAATGTCGCGGGCATTACCGAACAGCCCGGCGTGGCCCGAACAGCCGCCCTGCACGGCCGCCATCTGGTCGTGGACCGTGCCAACCAACAGCTGATTTCGGTAGTACGTATCCTGCTCAGTAGGGGCACAGTGCGGGTTTTTCAGGCGTTGCAACGGCGTGAATCCCAACTGATGCAGCCCCAGCGGTTTGTACACGTTGGCGGTCACGAACTTGTCCAGCGGTTGCTTGCTGACCCGCTCCACAATTTTTTGCAGCGTCAGAAAATTCAGGTCGCTGTAGACGTACGCCGGTTTGCCCGACTCGTCGGTCTTGCGCGACACGGGCGACTGAACGACCCATTTCCAGACCGAATCCCGCAACGACGGCGTGGCCCAGAGCGTCGGGGCTACTTGAAGCGTGTGCAGACTGTCGGACGTGGCGTTGTAATATTCGGCTTTCAGGCCTCCGCCGGGCTTCCGGGTGCGGTCCCAGGTGGTGGGGTAGTAGGATGCCATGCCCGACTGATGCCAGAGCAAATCCTGAATAATGATGTTTTGCTTGTTAGTACCCCGCAGTTCGGGCAGATACGCGGATGCCTTCTGGGTGAGGTCGATTTGCTTCCGGTCGTAGAGCACCATCACCGATTGCAGCGTGGCTAATACTTTGGTTAGCGAAGCCAGATCGTACAGCGTTTCGTCGGTTACTTTTTCGGCACCGGGGGAGTACGTCACGGCCCCAAAATTTTTGCTGTAGACGACTTTTCCCCGGCGGGCCACCAAAATCTCGCAGCCCGGTACGACATGGTCGCGCACTGCACCCTGCGCTAAGGCGTCGATTTTGGCCAGCACCGTCGATTTCATACCCACGCTCTCCGGTGACCCCATCGACAGGCGTCCATCGGGATTAATACGTTCGCCCATCCCGATGCGCAACTCGCCCGACGAAATGGGCAACATCCCCCGCGTTCCCAACCCGCCGAACAGCATCTGCGGCACCACGCGCTGCATCTCCTCAAAATCCTGATAGGCGCATACCAGAGCATCGGCCCCGACAAACTGCGGCAGGCTGTAGGGCGATCCAAAGGCGGTGACGATGACTTTGGTGCCACGCTGTTTTAGCCGGGTGATCAAGTCGAGCGATGGCTTCGTGATGCCGAATTTACGCGCAGCCGACTCGCTCATTTTGTGAAAACTAATCACGGCCACGTTGGCGTCGCCAATCTGTGCCAGCATGTTGTTCAGGTCGGTTTCGGAAGCGGGCTTGTCGGGGTAAGCGAGGGTCTGAAACGGCGCGTATTGGTTCAGCGTCTTCTGAAAAACGTTGCCCGGCCCGGCACCAATGGCAACCGACGCCAACCGGAGGGTGTCCAATTGGCGAAACGGCAGGAGGTTGTCCCGGTTGCTGACCAACGTCACCGACTGTTCGCACAACTCCCGCTTCAGCAGGTCCGCTTCGGGTGAGTTCAGATCGGTCGACAGGCTCGCGAGGTTGATCGGCTTGTAAGCGTTTAGGCCTGCCCAGTACTTAGCCCGAAGAATTTTCTTTACTTTTTCGTCGATGAAGGCCTGCGAGATAACACCTTGCTGAACGGCATTGAGAATGTTCTGAGCCGCGTCGCGGACGTTTTCGGGATACAGCAGAATATCGTTGCCCGCAATGAGTGCCCGCAGGTTAACGTCCATCGGTTTGGGCGAGTGGCTGATGCCGCCCATGTTCAGCGCATCGGTGAAAACCAGCCCCCGGAAACCCAGTTCGTTTTTGAGCAGTTCGGTCACGATTTTCTCCGACAGCGTAGCCGCCAACGCGGGGGTGTTGTCCATGACCGGCACGTAGAGGTGACCCGTCACGATACCCATCAGACTGTCGGCGATGAGCTTGCGGAACGGATACAGGTCGATGTCGCGCATCTGCTCCGACGACCGGCTGACAGTGGGCAGCGAATGGTGCGAATCGACGTTGGTATTGCCGTGGCCCGGAAAGTGCTTGGCCGTGGCAATGACGTGCGTTCCCTGCAAACCCCGCATGTAAGCCGACGCTTTCAGGGCGACGTTCTCTTTTGACTCCCCGAATGACCGCGCACCGATCACCGGGTTGGTTGGGTTGCTGTTGATGTCGGAAACGGGTGCAAAGTTGATGTGGATGCCCAGCCGCTGGCACTGCCGCCCGATTTCGGCCCCCATCCGGTAGATAAGCTCGTTATCGCGGATGGCCCCGAGCGACATCTGCTTCGGGAAATCCATCGTGCTGTCCAACCGCATTCCCAATCCCCACTCGCCGTCGATGCCGATCAGCAGCGGCACGTTGGCCTGGGCCTGGTAGCGGTTGGTGAGAATGGCCTGGCGGTGTGGTCCGCCCTGGAAAAAAATCAGTCCGCCGACGTAATTGCTTTGAATCAGGTGGTCGATGTACTGGTAGTGGTTCTCGTGGCGGTTGGAGAAGGTGGCCACCATAAAAAACTGGCCGATTTTCTGCTCCGGCGTCAATGCCTGAAACACGCTGTCGACCCAGTGCTGCCCGCTGTCGGACATCGTGAATACGTCGACGGGTTTGGCGTGGGGGCGGGCAACGGTCAGCGTGATGGCCCGCTTGGGGGTCAGTTTACGGGGCGTTTCGGGGAGGGAAGGCCGAATCCAGGCAATGCGACCCGGACTCGTCAGGCCAAAGGCAGTCAACAAACTGACGGACAGCATGCCGACAAGAAAAATCGGCCGTAAGATGTTGTTCCGCATAGGTACTCAGTAGACAAAAGAAAGTACAATTAACTGTTGGTGGGTTGCCGTTAGGCCATAAAAGTAGCCAAATGGGGCCTTAAACCATAGTCCATGCCTGAATAATCAATGCTTTTAACGAAATAGGATAAGTACTTTGTTTGGGTTGTGACGGTGAAACCCCAACAAACGATACACCTTATCTGCGTTTGTCCATCTCATCGTTGCCCAACCGGCGTATGTACGGTAAATCAATAGACTGCGGATTACCACTGATTGGCGGGTAAACGAATAACGCAAAAAGTTGGCCGGACCGATAAACGCAGCCGTGCAAACCCACAGTAGATTTACGGAATGAATATGAAGCAATTTTGGATGATGCTGAGCCTATTGTTGACGACGAGTGCCGCCGTGCTGGCGCAAACGGGCAGCAAGACCTACGGAGCGATGCTCGAGAAACTATACAAAAAATCGGTGCCGTTGGTAACGGTGGCCGAACTCAGGAAGATGCCGGACGTGGTGCTGCTGGACACCCGGTCAAGGGCCGAATATGACGTCAGCCACCTGCCCAATGCCCGGTGGGTTGGCTACGACGATTTCGAGTTGAAGCGGGTGCAGGATGTTCCGAAACAGGCAAACGTGGTGGTTTACTGCTCGGTGGGCTACCGGAGCGAACGAGTCGGCGAGAAAATGCTGGCCGCTGGTTATCAAAGCGTTAGTAACCTATACGGCAGCCTGTTCGAGTGGGTCAATCAGGGAAACGCGGTTGTCGACGGGCGGGGGAAACCCACGCAGCGCGTCCACGGGTATTCGCGGCTGTGGGGTGTTTGGCTCAACAAAGGCGACAAAGTGTACAAATAGGGATGAGTTTTGTGTGTTTGGGTTTTTAGGTGTTACTGTGTCTGGCATCCGGGATGCGACGTACCGAAACACATACACACTCACACACTAAAAAACTCAATACGGCCGCGATGGACGCATCCGCGACAGAGCCGCCAGTAGCCGCTTGCTGAACGCGTTCTTGTCGAGTTGAACGACCGACTGCCATGTGGGGCATACCGGTACTTTCGACCGGACTGCCAGGCTGGTTTTGGCCCGCATCTGTTTCCGGGCGGCAAACACGTTATGCGGATGGCCCATGCTCAACGCCTGTCCGCTCAGGCTAATCAGTAAAATTCCAACGATCAGCAGGGTCTTCATAACCGGTTGTTTTGAGGTATGGGTCAAAGATATGGGCTTTATTCAGTATCTTGTATCACATAGTACTAAATATTTTTTATCGGGCCGGACAAATCCCACCGTCCGGCCCGTCGCCTGTCAGTCGACCACTATGCGTTTCACCGCGCCGTCGTCATTCTGGGTGACGGTGATGAAATAAGCACCCTGCGGTTTTTTGCCGAGGTCAATCTGTCCTACAAACTCACCCGAAAAATCGGTCAACTCACGGCGGGCCACTTCTTTACCCTTGCTGTTCGTCACCGACATGACAACATCACCCTTTGCCGGGGCTGTGAAGCGCACGTTTAGCTGATTCCGGTCGGGATTGTTGGGATACGCGTCCAGCCCGCGAATGGTGGACGGTTTGGTGCTGAAGTTCCGCGCCCAGTCTTCAAACGGGCGGGCCAACTGCCGGTCCCAGTCCCTCGGCATTTGAAACCGAAACCGGCTCATCTGGTCGGCAAGGGAGTCTGCTCCCCGCCGAAACTCGTATTGCCAAGTCTGGTTGTCCCGCGATTCGCGGTTGGTTTGGGGCTGTCGGTTACGGCGGGCGTAGGCATCGGCTGGTGCGCGACCGTTGCCGGGGGTGGTCCGTTCTCGGGTCACGATCCGGTCGCCATCGGTATCTTCCACAATGATGGTCATCTGGCGTTTGCTACCCGGTCCTTTTTGGCGGGCTTTGAGCGAATCCACTAACTTCATCACCAGTCTGTCGCGTTCGGGGTCGGTCATACCGTCGATGCGGAAAGTACGTTCGGTTTCGCGAACGTCGGTTCCATTGCGCTCGATGATGCGTACGTTTACCTTCTTGTCGGCCGATCCGGGTGCGGTCGATTTCGGGTTTTGGGCCACTGCCAAGCCACTCAGACCAAGGGTGAGCACCACCGCCGGGACGAACCGGCATCGAACAAAATCTGTTTTTCTCATGATAAAAAGTGTTTGTAAAATAGGGTGCACGTGCTCAAATTGAGTGTTACGTCCGTTGTTAAAGTTTGTTAACGGATTCATGAGTGGCCGGGGTGATTCGTACTTTTACCGATGGCCGCGCTCGTTTTTTACAGAGATGACAAAAACGAGCGGAGGTTGCATGAGTGATCAAAGAAAATGTCGAAACAACGCATTCGCTGGATTGTCGCGCTGATGGCAGTGGGGCTGCTGGGCTTAGTCGGGCTGCAACTCTACTGGATTGGTAGTGCGTTTCGGTTGCAGCAAGAGCAGTTCGCCTACAAAGTGACCGACGCACTTCAGGAGGTTGTCCGAACGCTGGAGCGGCAGGAGATCGTGTACCTGACCAAGCAGCGCATTCAGGCGCGGGAGCAGCAGAACCGGCTCATGGCCATTGCCCGCAAGGAAACAAAACCAGCAGTGGCTTTACCAAATCAAATAAAAGCCACAGCCAGCCGCCCGCCCGTTCAACAGAAACCGAACCGCCCGACCGCAACCGACCAACTGATGCTGTCGCCGGGGGTTCCGGCCGGGGCCGTGGTTGTCCAATCCGACGCGCTGCACCCGACCGTTCATCCGCTGTCGGCCGATCAGATGGTGGTCGTTGAAGA
>JAYTAC010000818.1:0-2453 GCA_043737755.1 Spirosoma sp. | reverse complement strand
TTACGCCGAGCAGGTGGCCCGCCAACTGCCCGGCCGGGTCAAACTTCTCCCCTACGGCACCACCTACGAAGGTCGCCAGTTGATGGCCATCGTGATTGTCTCGGATACCAACATGACCCGGCTCGACGACATCCGCACCAGCAATCTCCGGCGCATCGGACTGCTGGACGGCAATCCGGCAACCACACCCCAACCCGCCATTGCCTGGCTCAGCTACAACGTCCACGGCAACGAAGCGGTTAGTTCCGAAGCCTTTATGGAGGTCCTCTACCGGTTGGTGAGCGCACCTGATGCACTCACTCAAAAAATCCTGAACACGTCCGTCGTCCTTCTCGACCCCGGCCTGAACCCCGACGGCCACGACCGCTATGTGAACTGGTACAACCAGATGGTGGGCCGGACTGGTGATCCGACACCCGCTGCCCGCGAACACAACGAACCCTGGCCGGGTGGTCGCTACACGCACTATTTGTTCGACCCTAACCGCGACTGGGCCTGGCAAACGCAGGAAGTGACGCAGCAGCGAATGGTGCTCTATCAACAGTGGATGCCCCACCTGCACGGTGATTTTCACGAAATGGGCGTGGAAAGTCCGTATTATTTCGCGCCCTCAGCCAAGCCGTATCACGAAGACATTACCAAATTTCAGCGCGATTTTCAGCAAACCATCGGGCAGTATTGCAGCCGCGCTTTCGACAAAAATGGCTGGCTCTACTATACCCGCGAACGTTTCGACCTGTTTTACCCCAGCTACGGCGACACCTACCCGACCTATAACGGAGCCATCGGCATGACCTACGAGCAGGGTGGCAGCGGGCGGGCTGGGGTGGCCTTCGAGAAGGCCGACGGCGACACACTCACGCTCCGGCAGCGCATCGACCACCACGTTACCGCCAGCATGGCCACGCTCGAATCCGTGGCCGACCGTGCGCCCGACCTCGTGAGAGAATTCGGGCAGTTTTTCGACAATGCCCGCAGCAAACCCATCGGTGCTTACAAAAGCTACGTCGTCAAAGCCAACGGCGATCTGGGGCGGCTCAAAGCCTTGCAGCAATTACTGGATCGTAACAAGATCAGCTACGGCTACGCGGGCAAATCTCAGACGCTGCCCAGCTTCAGCTACGTGAGTCAGAAAAATGAGAAAAGCGTGTCGGTAGCGGCTGAGGATATGGTCATCAGTGCCTACCAGCCTAAGTCGACGCTGTTGAAAATCCTGTTCGAGCCAAACTCAGCCCTCGAAGACTCGGCCACGTACGACATTACGGCCTGGTCGCTACCCTACGCCTTTGGCCTGCAAACTTACGGGCTGACCACGCGCCTGACGCCTACGTCGTTACCATCAGCACCAGTCGCTACCCCATCCGCTGTTTCCGCTGCGGCTGGCAGGCCCTACGCTTATTTGGCCCGCTGGCAGTCGATGTCGTCGGTGAAGCTGCTGGCTGGTTTACTGAAACAAAAGATCAAAGTCCGGGCGGCCGAAAAGTCGTTTGATCTGGAAGGCAAAACACACCCGCCGGGAACGCTGCTGATTACGCGGGCGGGCAATGAGCGCATCGGCGACCGGTTCGACCGGCTCGTTACGCTGGCTGCTGCCGATGCCGATGTGCCTTTGACGCCGGTCCAAACAGGCTTTGTGGCTAAAGGGTCCGATTTTGGGTCCGACTTTGTACTCGCGCTGAAGGCTCCGCGCGTGGGCGTCGTGGTGGGCGAAGGCGCGTCGCCCCCGGCGGTGGGCGAGGTCTGGCACTATTTCGACCAGGAACTGAACTACCCCGTATCGCTCATCGACGGAAACGCGCTGGGCAGCGTCGAGTGGAATAAGTTAGAGGTGCTGGTGCTGCCGAACAACTACAACTACGGCCGGTTTCTGACCGACAAGAACCTGACGGCCATCAAAACGTGGGTGCAGGCGGGGGGCAAGCTCATCGCCATGGAGCGGGGTGCTCAGTTTCTGGCCGGGAAAGACGGCTTCAGCCTGAAAGAAAAAGAAAGCGACAAAGACAAGAGCGACGCGGCAAAAAAGGGCAGTCCGGTCGATTCGCTTAAACTCTATGGCGACCGTGAGCGAACGGCTCTTTCAGACGAGACGCCGGGGAGCATCTACCGCGTCAACATCGACACGAGTCACCCGTTGGGCTTCGGCATGACGGGTGGTTATTATTCGCTGGTCCTGAACACCGCCAATTTCGATTTCCTGAAAGACGGCTGGAACGTGGGGTATTTGAAAGCAGATAATTACGTGGCGGGTTTCTCGGGTAAAAACGCTAAAGACAAGCTGAAAAATACGTTGGTGATGGGCGTCCAGAGCGTGGGGCGCGGCAGCATCGTTTACTTAGCCGACGACCCACTGTTCCGGGGTTTCTGGTACAGCGGCAAACTGTTGTTCGGCAACGCGGTGTTCATGGTGGGAAATTGACATTCCGCACCCTAATGTATGGGGTGATGCCCCGAAT
>JAYTAC010000817.1:0-2455 GCA_043737755.1 Spirosoma sp. | reverse complement strand
ACCCAACATGTTGTTGTGCGCAACATCGCGACATGGCATACTGCTGATTATCAGCTACTTTTCGTGTCGCAACAGGTCAATCAATCCAGTAATGCGCTGAGTGACTCGTAAAGAAGTCAAGTAACTACGATACTTCCTAATGCCTTGTATAAGAAATTAATCAAACGGCGTTTACCACCTGCTATGCAATGCGTTCAGGACATTGATCGGATCGCTGTAGCTATCCTGATTGTCTCTTTGATGATGACGAGACGTTACAGTGCTCACCAGCTTATTACCTGGCTGGCAGTTAATTGCTGGGTCAGGTTGCCGGGCAGGCGGGCTAAGATTTCGGTTTTGAGCGCGTCGATTAGCTTACGTTTCAGGAAACTCCGGTGAATGACCAAACTGACCTCGCGCACGGGTTGCGGAACCGTCCCCGCCGACTGGTCAAAGGGGCGGAGCCGCGCCCGGCGTTCATCGCTCATGTCGACGGTGGCGAGGTAGGGCAGCAACGTAAATCCGCCCTGTTTGTCAATTAGTTTGATGAGCGTTTCGAGCGAGCCGGTTTCGTATTGCAACTGCACAGGTCGCAGCCGCTCTGGATGGAGCCGCTCCGGATGCAGGTGCTCTGATTCAGGCCGGGCGTCGCCATTGGTGAGTTGGTCGGCCCCGCACAGGTTTATGACCTGGTTGCGAAAACAGTGGCCTCCCGTCAGCAGCCACAGGCCGTCGGTTTGCAGATCGGCGGGCGTAACCGTTTCGTTGATCAGGAGCGAATGCGAATCGGCCGCGTATACGACGAACGGCTCCCGGAACAGCGGCATTTCAGTGATGCCGTTCTCGCCAAGGGGCGTCACCACGAGGCCCACGTCGATCAGGCCGTTGCGAAGCCGCTCCACGATTTGCTCCGTCACCAATTCCTGAATCTGTACCGAAACGGCCGGGTGCTTCCCAATGAACTCGCCAATAAAATACGGCAGCAGGTAGGGGGCCAGCGTTGGGATGATGCCGATGCGCAGATCGCCCTGGAAATTGTTTCTCGACTCGCTGATGATTTCGGGAATGCGCCGGGCCGCCCGCAGCACGTCCCGCGCCTGCGCCAGAACTGCCAATCCCGTTTCAGTCGGCACAACGGGCTGCCGGGACCGGTCGAACACTAATATACCCAGTTCGTCTTCCAATTTCTGAATCTGCATACTCAGCGTCGGCTGCGTCACGTGGCAGGCGTCGGCGGCCGTGGTAAAATGCCGGTAGGTATCGACGGCAACGATGTATTCGAGTTGGGAGAGGGTCATTTTTCAGGGAATGATGAATGATAAACGATGAATGATGCGCCTGCGATTATCATTCATCGTTCATCATTCATCATTATTAAAATTACTTTTGTCTGATAAAACGCTATTCTCTATGAAAACACGTCAACTTCTGTTGTTTTTCCTGATTCTGAGTGCTTCGGCCGGGGTAGCCCAGTCCAGAAAATCGACCAATCCTCCTGCGCCGGGCTTCGATATGACCGGCTCCGACCCGAAGGCGGTGCAGATTGCCGACGAGGTGATGGCCGCAATGGGTGGCCGCAAAGCCTGGGACAATACCCACCTGATTGCCTGGAATTTCTTCGGTGCCCGCAAACTCGTCTGGGACAAGTGGGCGGGAACGGTGCGGGTCGACAACCTGCGCGATGACCAGACCGTGCTCCTGAACATCAATACCGACACCGGCCGGGTGTTCCGCAACGGCAAAGAACTGACCCAGCCGGACTCGGTGGCCAAGTATGTGAAGGCGGGGAAATCGGCCTGGATCAACGACTCATACTGGTTGGTAATGCCCTTTAAACTCAAAGATTCGGGCGTGACGCTGAAATACCTCGGCGACACCACCGCTGCTAAAGACGGCAAACCAGCCGATCTGCTTCAGATGACGTTTAAGGGCGTTGGTGTCACACCCGACAATAAATACCACGTGTGGGTCGACAAGCAGTCGCGTTTGGTGACGCAGTGGGCGCATTTCCCCAAGTTCACCGACGAAGTGCCCCGGTTCACCCTGCCCTGGACGGACTACAAGAAGTATGGTCCCATTCTGCTCTCCGGCGAACGGGGCGACCGCGACGTGACCGACATTATGGTTTTCACTGGTTTGCCCGGCGAGGTATTCGGCGATTTTACCCGTACCGATCTCAGCCGGTATCCGCAGGTGAATTGAAGAATTCAGTCAGTCCGTTGACGGATAAACTAACTCCTTAAAACTCCTGTTTCTTCTTTATGGAAGCACCTGTTTTACAGCCGCCTGTTATGGCCCCGGCACCCGTTGGCAAAACGGGCGTACTGATCGTTAATCTGGGTACGCCCGACAGCCCCTCGGTGCCGGACGTGCGCAAATACCTGCGCGAATTTTTGATGGATGGCCGCGTTGTCGACTTTCCCTACATTGCCCGGTTCATACTCGTCAACGGCATCATTGCCCCGTTTCGGGCACC
>JAYTAC010000816.1:0-6107 GCA_043737755.1 Spirosoma sp. | reverse complement strand
TGTTCATCTCGGGACGGACGCGCTGCCGGGTGATTTGCATCAGCCCGAACTTGGTCAACGGCAGAATCGTGAACTTTGAGCGGTCCGGCTTCATCTCGTCCCGCATAATATCCTGAATCAGCTTTTTATTGTCGGCCTTCTTCATGTCAATGAAGTCGATAACGATAATGCCGCCCATGTCGCGCAGCCGAAGTTGCCGGGCAATCTCCTTGGCCGCTTCCCGATTGACGCTGATGGCAGTGGCTTCCTGATCTTCCTCGGAGTTGGATTTGTTGCCGCTGTTAACGTCAATGACGTGCAGAGCCTCGGTGTGTTCGATGATCAGATAACCACCACCGGGTAGACTGACCGACCGGCCAAACAGTGATTTAAGCTGTTTTTCAAGACCTAATGCTTCAAAAATCTTGGTCTTGCCGCTATGCAGTTTAACGATCTTCTCTTTTTCCGGGGCAATAGTGTGGATAAACGATCTGATTTCATCGAATGATTCCTTCGTGTCGACCGTGATACTCTCGAATGATTCGTTAAGCATGTCCCGTAGAATAGATGATGCCCGGTTCATTTCGCCCAGAATTCGGTCGCGGGGTTTGGCATCGGCAAGGACTTTGACAGCCTGTTCCCACTTTTCGAGTGAATTTTGCAGGTCCCGATCCAGTTCCTCAACGTCTTTTTCCTGCGCAACCGTGCGCACAATGACACCAAAATTTGGCGGCTTCAGCGACGACATCAACCGCAGTAACCTTGACCGTTCGGCACGGTCCGTTATTTTCTTCGACAGGTTTACTCCATCCGAGAACGGGACCAGCACTAAGTAGCGGCCCGCGATGGAGATATCGCAGGACAGGCGGGGGCCTTTCGTTGAGATAGGTTCTTTGACTATCTGAACCAGAATGGGCACGTTCTTGGTCAGTACCTTATCGATTTTCCCAATTTTATCGATGACCGGCTCCAGCTTGGTGCCGTTGAGCCGACCCGTAGTGACGCGCTTGGCGACTACATCTTTGGTGAACTTGTTGAGCGAATTGATGTTCGCTCCCAAGTCCTGGTAGTGCAAAAAACCGTCTTTCTCATGGCCAACGTCGACAAAGGCCGCGTTGAGACCTGATGAAAGTTTTTTGACTGTTCCTAAATAAAGATCGCCAACGGTGAAGTTGCTGTCTAACTCCTCTTCGTGATACTCCAGCAGTCTCTTGTTTTGCAAGAGCGCAATCCGATCACCTTTCTGAGTCGAACTGATAACTAATTCATTGCTCACAAGATGAAAATACGGTTAGAATGGCTGTATAAAAAAAGAAGTCACGTTCGGGCTTTGCAGACCGGCACGAGACTTCTACAAAATGAATTGGTAATTTGTGCGGGTGTGCCCGCACAAACTACTAACTATTTCTTCTTATGCCGATTTTTCCTGAGCCGTTTCTTCCGCTTGTGAGTGGCGATCTTGTGCCGCTTCCGTTTTTTACCGCAAGGCATGTGTAAACAATGTTTAGGGTTGAAAAATGTGTCGGCCGACCAACCGGTCAGGCCCAAATGTCAGTCAGCAGTGATTACTGAAAAGGCTGTTGGCTGATAACTGTTTACTGTGAAAGCCTGTCCTCATACTCGCGAACGGCCGCCAGAATCTGCGGGTCTTTCTCCTGCCTTTTCACTGATGCCAACACCCGCTTTGCTTCGTCTTTCTGACCGGCTTCGGCCAAGCTGACACCCAGATAAAACTGTGCTTTTCGGCTGGCCGGGTTAATAACCAGTATCTGTCGAAACCGTTCAATAGCCCGTTCATACTGGTTGGAGCGCATGGATAACAGACCTAAATTGAACAGGGCCAGTTCATTGGTTGGTTCCTGCTGCAACACCTCACGCAGAAGCATAATACCCTGCATGGGGGTCGGCGTGTTGACGTAGGTCATTGCCATGTTAGCCTTGGCAGACAACAGATTCGGGTTTTTGGCGAGAACCTTTTGGTAAAAACTGCGGGTCTTCTCTCCCAGTCTGGCTGTCTTCTGCTCATTGACGGAGAATGTGTACGCTTCAAAATACGCATCACCGGCCCCAAGCATGTTGCGCTCAGTAGGTTGCGTCACTGCCAGCAGATCGGCATAGTACGCTGCGCTGTCGTAGCGGGTTATTCTCCGAAAAGCGGCAATCAACTTCTCTGCGGCTACCTCCTTCTGACCCGCTTCGGCTTCTGTAAACGCGTTCCGCAACGTTGCCAACCGTTTCTGCTCGTCGGCCGAAACCGGTTTCTCGTGAATTGCCGACCGGTCCGGCTGACTACCATCCGGTGTTCCAATGGAAGCGGCTGCATTCAATGAATCAGTAGCCTGACTACCCGTTTTCCCCGGCGTTTGCGATGTGCGTGCCCCCGCGCCGGATTGCGTCAACTGCCGGTCTTCGTTGCGCACAACAATTTTGGGGAGGGTGTATAATCCAACCGTTAGAGCAGTAGCCAGCACGATAACAAGCAATACGGGTTTATTCATTGTGGGGGAGAATGACGTCGCAAACGGTAGGCACAACATCATTGTGCATCACTTACTTACTCTGCCGTTGCCTTTGCTTTGTCGCTGCCTTTCACTTGCTCAACGAAAACTTTGGCAGGTTTGAAACTTGGAATGAAGTGCTCGTCGATCACCATAGCGGTGTTTTTCGAGATATTCCGGGCTACTTTTTTTGCTCTTTTCTTATTGATGAAACTACCGAACCCTCTCACATAAATATTCTCTCCATCGGCCAACGAGTCTTTTACTACCGAAAAAAAGGTCTCAAGGGTGTTCGTTACCTCGGCCTTATCGATTCCGGTCTTATCGGCGATCTCTGCAATTACGTCTGCTTTCGTCACGACTTCTTAAACTTTAATGTTTACTGTGCTGTTGAAAATTCGGGTGCTAAAAATGGGAGCACAAAGGTAAGGTTTTCCAGCAAACTACAAAAGCCCTCTCTTCTCCTTTTAGCACCAACGACGTCTTTTCTGCATTTATTTTGAATTGGCAATCAGGCAGTAACGCCGTTGAAACAACGTTTGCCCCCACTCTGGAACAGTGGTATGAGCGTCACAAACGCGACCTTCCCTGGCGGCACACCCAAGACCCGTACCGCATCTGGTTGTCGGAGATAATTCTTCAACAGACCCGCGTTGTACAGGGCTTGCCTTATTATAAACGTTTCGTCGACGCATACCCTACCGTTTCGGACATGGCGCGTGCCGATGAGCGTGAGTTGCTCCGGCACTGGCAGGGGCTGGGGTATTATTCCCGCGCCCGAAACTTGCACCAAACAGCCCGCTATATAACTGCTGAGCTGGGTGGAAAGTTTCCGAATTCATTTCGTGACTTGCTGAAAATGAGGGGTATAGGCGTTTATACGGCTGCTGCTATTGCTTCGTTTGCATTTGGTGAGCGCGTTCCTGTGGTAGACGGAAACGTTTATCGGGTGCTGGCGCGGGTGTTTGGCATCAATGAAGACATCACGACCACCGGGGCCAAAAAAACCTTTGCCGAATTAGCCCGCCACTTGATTCAGTCCGCTACCGACCCGGCCACCTACAACCAAGCTGTCATGGAGTTTGGGGCTATCCAGTGTACGCCCGTCTCACCCGATTGCCTGCTGTGTCCGCTGCAACAGCAGTGTATTGCCTACCTGACCGGAAGCCAGCATCGGTTGCCCGTGAAAGCTAAAAAAGCTCCTGTCCGGGAGCGTTATTTTAACTACGTGGTGTTTGTGAATGGTGGCAAAACAGCCCTGCGCGAGCGAACGGACCGCGACGTGTGGCAAAACCTGTTCGATTTTTATCTGTCAGAAACGGACGAGTCCCGACCCACATTGGCCGACCTATTTTTGCCTGAACCAGTGGGTAATCTGATAAGTCAGGGACGCTTGGCGGGAATGCCGGTCGACGCCGTGCAGTTGCTGTCGCACCAGCGCATTCGTGCCCGTTTTTACGTGATTGACCTGCCCGATAGTGTGGCTGAACAGTTGCCAACGGGCTTGCAGTGGTACACGGACCGCGAAATCGGGCAGTTACCCAAGCCCGTGATAATCGCTAACTATTTGGAAAACAGGTTTGGATAAGTCTGTTTGCTTCAGTATCTTTAGTTCTTGTTAGACCCCTATTTCTTTCACGCGTAACGAACAAAACATAACACATGGCAGGCGTTAATAAAGTAATTCTCATTGGTAATCTGGGCAGCGACCCCGAGGTCCGTCACTTAGATGGTGGCTCGGTGGTGGCCCGGTTCAACATTGCCACCTCAGAGTCGTTTACGAATCGTACCGGCGAGCGGGTTGACCAGACGGAGTGGCACCGGATTGAACTGTGGGACAACTTGGCCAAGGTTGCCGAACAGTATTTGCGCAAAGGCAACCAGGTATACGTTGAGGGTAAACTCAAAACGGAAACCTGGAAGGACAAAGAGGGGATTGAAAAGTCAGGCGTCAGGATCCGGGCAACAAGCATGACTCTGATTGGTGGCCGACCAAGTTCTGCCGATGATCAGGATGAGAGTTTTGATGCTTCGGCCCAACAATCGGCACCCCGCCCGCAACAGGCGACTCAGCAGGCAGCCCCTGCTCCCCGGCAGCAGGTAGCCCCCGCACCGGCTCCGCAGGCCACTCCACGCCAGCAGCCGCAACGTCGGGAGCCGGACCCGGTGCCGTTTGAGAGCAACAGTGGTGACGACGATCTGCCGTTCTAACCCACCCACTGCTCAACTGCTGAACGAGATTTGATGTACATGGACCCTGGTGATCCGCTTCCCCGACAGGTGCCTGCGGCCATTGATGGCTGGGGCACCTATTTTGATTTATACGGTCCTTACGTGGCCCTGATTTTGTTACTGCTGGCGGTAGCCGGTTTGGTGTCGGCTTCCGAAGCCGCTTTCTTCTCGCTCTCCCCCGACGACCGCGCCCGTTGTCGTGATAGCACCCAGCCCGATGACCGGCGCATTGCTCAACTGCTTGATCGGCCGAAGCGGTTGCTGGCATCATTGGTTATCTTTAATAACCTGCTCAACATTGCCGTCGTCGTCATTGCCATGTACCTGACATGGACGTTTTCACAAACGTCCTACAAATCGGGCTGGGTATTGTCGGGTGTTACGCTGGTTGCCACGCTCATGATTGTGCTTTTTGGGGAAATCGTGCCCAAAGTGTACGCCAGCCAGAATAACTTGACAGTCGCTCGCCGAACGGCCCCGCTGGCCCGGATTGGATTAGCCGTTTTTCGGCCCCTGTCAGCACTGTTGGTCAGTATGAGCAATCAGGTGGACAAGCGCATTGAGCGCCGGGGCTATAAACTCTCGGTGGAGGAGTTGAGTCAGGCGGTCGAATTGACCGGCACCGATGCGACTACCGAGGAACGGGAAATTCTGAAGGGGATTGTCAATTTCAGCAATTTGCTGGCCCGGCAGGTGATGCGGACCCGACTGGATATTTCGGCGGTGGCCGACGACCTCACGTTTGGTGAACTGATGGATCAGATCAACGCATCGGGCTACTCGCGGGTGCCGGTCTATCATGAGTCGCTCGATCAAATCGAAGGCATTCTGTACATCAAAGACCTCTTGCCGCACATTCACGAAACTGCCGCGTTTGCGTGGCAGACGTTACTGCGCCCGGCGTTTTTTATCCCTGAGAACAAAAAAGTGGACGACTTATTACAGGACTTTCAGAAACGGCGGGTTCACATTGCCATTGTTGTCGATGAATACGGTGGGACGCGGGGGTTGGTGACGCTGGAAGATATAATCGAAGAAATTTTTGGCGATATAAATGACGAGTTCGACGACGAAGCACCCGTGGGCTACCGGCGCGAAGATGACCGCACGGTGGTTTTTGAAGGAAAAATTCCCCTGACGGACGTGTGCCGGGTGCTGAACGTGGACGCCACAACGTTTGAGACCATGCAAGGCGACAGCGAATCGCTGGGTGGTTTGTTGCTCGAGTTGTTCAGCCGATTGCCAAAAGCTGGTGATGAGACGACGTATGCCGGGTTTTTATTTCATGTGCTTTCGGCCGACGACAAGCGGATAAATGAAGTAAGAGTCGTTAGAAAAGGTGACTTGAAATGAGAGAGAGCTATCGATCAACCGGTATCTCTCTGCATGTCAACAACT
>JAYTAC010000815.1:0-2462 GCA_043737755.1 Spirosoma sp. | reverse complement strand
TACCGCCAACTCCTCACCGACCTTCATACCCGGCAGGCACCAGGCTTTCTGACCCTCGAACGTATCCTGCATGATATCATCCTCACGTAACGCCGTCTTTGTAACCGGCGCAACCGGCTTCATTGGCTCGCACATTGCCCGGACGTACCTCGCCAACGGTCACCCGGTTTCGGTGTTGCACCGCGAAGGAAGCGGCTACGGAATGCTGGCCGACGTTGCCGACCGTGTCACCTGGCACATGGGCGATATTCTTGACATTCCGTCGCTCGAAGCGGCCATCGCGCCAAATACAGATGTTATTCATGCGGCTGCCATCGTGTCGTTTGTACCGAAGGACCGCAATCAGATGGAAAAAGTTAACGTCGAGGGAACGGCCAACGTGGTGAACGTCTGTCTGAAAGCGGGCGTCCGGAAATTGGGCTACGTCAGTTCGGTGGCGTCGTTGGGCAAGCCGGTGGCAAAAGAGGAGGAGGTTGGCGAACCAGCGTTGATTACCGAGGATCAGAAGTGGGAGGAGTCGCCGATGAACTCGAACTACGCCAAAACCAAGTACCGCGCCGAACTCGAAGTGTGGCGTGGCGTGGCCGAAGGACTGAACGTGGTGATGGTGAACCCAACCGTCGTGCTCGGCGCGGGTGACTGGACCCGCAGCAGCCTGCAACTCATTAAATACGTGCATGACGAGCGGCCATTTTACACGGATGGATTGGTGAATTACGTTGATGTGTTGGATGTAGCCGAGTCGCTGTACCGGCTCATGGAATCGGAGGTGACGGCCGAGCGCTACATCCTGAACGGGGGCACCATTTCCTACCGCACCTTGTTAGAAAAGATAGCAACCGCCATCGGCAAACGGCCACCCACTGTGCGGGTGCCGCCCCTGCTGACGCGGGCATTGTGGCCCATCGAAGCCGTGCGGTCGTGGCTGACGGGCAGGGTACCACTCGTCACCCGCGAAACGGCCCGGTCGGCGAGTGCGCAGTACCGGTTTGATGGACGAAAAATTGAGCAGGTGACTGGTTCTCAGTACCGACCGTTAAGCGAGACCCTACGCCGGGTGGCCGACGCCTTCGGGCCGACCCCAAACGGTACGTAAATTTTTGGACTGCGGCTTGGCGTTTTGCTTTTTTTGGGTTTATATTGAGGAGCCAAAGGATAAACCGCACCCTTGGCGCGGCCCCTATCCGTCCCCCCACATTTTGTAGAGGCAACAGCATGGAGCAAGAGTTCGAAGAACGAGAAGGCGATATAAAAGAATCAATCCGGCGTTTTGAGCAGATGCTGGACCAGCAACAAAGTCAGTTTTTCGACCTGGATGTCTACGAGCAGATGGTTGAACATTACCTCAACCATGGCGATTTGGACAAGGCGTTGAAAGCCGCCGAAGCAGGACTGGAAAACTTTCCCCACGCGCTGGAGCTGATGCTCGACAAAGCCCAGATTCTGGCCAATTTTCAACGGTTCGATGAGTCGCTGGATCTATTGGAACAAGCGTATTTGTTCAATCCCGGCGACCTCGACGTGCCGTTTATGCAAGGCTCGGTGCTGAACATGGCCGGTCGCTACGAGGAGTCGATTCAGGTGCTGAGTGAACTGCTCGACCGTGCCGAAGACAAAGACGACATCCTGTTTCAGTTGGGGCAGAGTTATCAGAACTGGGGTAAATACAGCGAAGCGATCACGGAATACAAACGGTCCATCGCGCTGAATATCAATAATGAAAACGCGTTGTATGAACTGGCATTCTGTTTGGATGTGACGGGCGAACTGGAAAACAGCTTGTCCTACTACCAGCAACTGATTGACACGGACCCGTATTCCTACAATGCGTGGTACAACATCGGTATTGCCTACAGTAAGTTAGCCCGCTACGCCGAAGCCGCTGAAGCCTACGATTACGCCGTTATTATTAAGGATGATTTCGCGTCGGCGCACTTCAACCTTGGCAACACCTACATGAATCTGGGGCTGTTCGAAAAAGCTGAAGGTTGTTACCGCGAGACGCTGAAGCACGAAGAGCCAACGGCCGACACCTACTGTCACCTCGGAGCCAGTCTGGAGAAGCAGGACCGGATGCCCGAAGCCATCAAGGAATACCGCACGGCCATCAAGTTAGACGCCCTGTGGGACGAAGCCTGGTACGGGATCGGAGTTTGTTTGAGCGAGTCCGGCAAGTGGCCCGAAGCACTGCCGTTCTTGCAGAAAGCCGTTAAACTCGACGGGCAGAACGGCGAATATTACCTCGCGCTGGCCGAAACGGAGTACAAAATGGGCAATGTGCTGTCGAGCATCGAAGCGTTCGAGAAAGCCGCCGAAGTAGACGCCGAAAACCCGGATGTGTACCTGACGTGGTCACTGGTGCCGTTCGATCAGGGCGATTTTTCGCGGGCCAACGATATTGTGCAGATGGGCATCAGCGATTTGCCGACCGAAGCTGATCTGTACTACCGGTCGGTGGTGTA
>JAYTAC010000814.1:0-6116 GCA_043737755.1 Spirosoma sp. | reverse complement strand
TACAACTGGGCAGCAACCTCGGCGAACGGATGCTGACTGCCCTTCGGGAACAGTTCAAATGCGGAGCCAACCGGATCATCATCATCGGCAGCGACTGCCTGACTATCACGGCCGACCACGTCGAACGGGCATTTGCGGCATTGGACGAAGCCGACGTGGTGATTGGGCCGGCAACGGACGGCGGCTATTACCTGCTCGGCATGAAGCAGTTGCACCCGTTTCTGTTTGCGAACATGCCCTGGAGCCAGCCCGAACTTTGCCAGTTAACCGAACAGGCTATTCGGCAACACGACCTGACGTTTGGGCAATTGGACGAACTGACGGATATTGACGAGTGGGCTGACTACGAAAACGCACTGAAATGACGACCTGGAAAGATTTTTTGATCGACACTACCACCAACGCCGAAGTGCATTTCGACCGTCTGAAAGAGCGGCTCTTCGGGCGGCTTGATGCCCGCAAGCCATACAAAATCATTTATTACCGGGGCTTCGGCAGTCCCTCGGCCGTTTGGCTCAAAGGCCGCGTCCTTCGCCAAAAAGACCTCAGTACCCCTTCGGATAACGACACGTTTTTCGAGAACGTGCTGGCCACTTACCAGCGATTCGAGAGCGACGAAGTACCGGGCGTGACCGTGCGCATCGAAGCGTTTGGGCAGGTGCACACGGCCGTGACCGATGAAGAAGGTTATTTTGAGGTGACCATCAATCCTCCCGACGATTTATTGATGGCCCATCCCGGCCGGGTGTGGTTTCCCGTTTGCTATTCGCTCGACGGCGTTGTGCAACCGGACACGCAGGAACCCGTGGTGAAAGACGGGCACCTGATGGTTTCGCCCTCATTCAGTCAATTCGGGGTTATTTCTGACATTGACGATACGGTGTTGGTGACGGGAGCCACGAGCTTCCTCCAGACGGCCCGGCTCACATTTTTGGGCAATGCCTACACGCGCTTACCGTTTGCGGGCGTAGCCGCTTTTTACCGGGCGTTGCAGAGCGGCCCCGTCACGACACTCTTCAACCCAATCTATTACGTATCGAGCAGCCCGTGGAACCTGTATGATCTGCTGATCGACTTTTTCCGAATTCAGGGCATCCCGAAAGGACCGATTCTGCTGCGCGATTTGGGGTTAGACCCGGTCCTGCTCTCGTCGGCGTCGCACCACACGCACAAATTGGCCATGATTCGGAAGGTGCTGGACGTTAACCCGCAGTTATCGTTTGTGCTCATCGGCGACAGCGGGCAGCAGGACCCCGAAATCTATTCGCAGGTCGTCCGCGAGAACCCCGGCCGCATCCGGGCTATCTACATCCGCGACGTAACGCCGGAAACTCGCGACGCATCCGTCCGCGAACTCATCAGCACGACCGAAGCTTTCAAGGTGCCGATGCTGCTCGTGGAAGACACCGTCGCGGCCGCCGAACACGCGGCCACCCTCGGCCTGATCGACCCCGACACGATCCCCGAAATCCGCGCCGACCGCCGGGCGGATAAGGAGTAGACGTATCACGGGCCGGGGCGCGTAGCCTTCAGCCCGTATTCTCATATTCTCTGCGTGTAAAACTATGTCAACAGAGCTACGGGCTGAAGGCTACGCGCCCCGGCCCGTGATACGTCAGACTCCCGCCACCATCGCCTTCATCTTCGCCATTGCCGTGTTCGCTACGTCCTGAGCGGGCTGGGCGTAGTAGCTTTTGTTGAACACCTCCAGCGACAGCACAATGGACCTACCGGTCGTTCTGATCAGTTTCAGCGTGTCGCGGATGGGGGCGATGCCGTCTCCGGGGAAAATGCGGTCGGGGTCGGTGATGGACTCGCGGGGGAGGTTGGCCGGGTAGTCGTTGACGTGGAAAACGTCGATGGCGGGTTTGCCCACGAGCGGCAGGCTGACCGGGGCAGTGCCGCCTTTGTAGAGGTGATAAATGTCCAACAGCACCCGCGCCGAGGGGTGACCGCTTTCGACCGCTACGTACATCACCTCGCTTAGCTTGTTCAGGTTTTTGGAGAAGCCCCACAGTTCCAACTGCGGCACCACGCCCATCTGATCGCCCAGTTCCAGAATGGCACGGTAGCGTTCGGCGGCTTTTTGCAGGTCGATGCGGGGAGCGTCGGGCGATTGAGCACCCACGGGTGGAGCAGCCGTGCGTTTACAGCCGAGTTCGGCTAATAATGCCATCTCCCGTTTCATCTGGTCAAGCCCTTTGGCGCGGGCCGATTCGTCGTCGACGATCCAGGGGGAGAAGCCAATCAGGTTTTCGATGGTGACGCCCAAATCACCGATTCGTTTGCGGGCGTCGGCGGTGGTGCCGCCGTTTTTAAGGTATTCCTGCAATGAGTCGATCCAGATTTCGACCGAGCGAAAGCCCGCTTTGGAAGCCGTTTCGAGTTCTTTCACGAAGCCCAATTTGTGGCCCCGGATGGTGCTCATATTCAGGCAGAGCGTGAAGGGAGAAGGAATGGTCTGTGAGGACACAGACCACGGGGCAGCGGGGGCCGACTGGACTGGTTTTGGCAAAACGGCCGTGCCGACGGCAGCGGTCAGTGCGGCAAGAGTTTGGCGACGATTGAGCAGGGATTCGGGCATGGTCGGTAAACGAGGGTTTGCCCGTCAAACTTTGTCAAAGTTTAGAACTTTGACAAAGTTTTTCACAAAATAGGCTCATTCACCTGCGTGTCGAACACGCCCGTCAGCACCTGCCCGTTGCGTTTGACCTGCACCCAGATACGGTAGTGCCCGGCGCGGGGGAATGCGTACGGAAACTCGACCATGTTGTTCGATGCCATTTTGTGGCTCATTTCGGGCATAGCGGCCGACAGTAGCCGGTTTTTCTCCGCTTCGGGCAGAATTCTGAGCCGGGTCACGTAGCGGTCGATGCTGTCGCGGAATTGGTTGGCGTCGGGGTACTGAAACGTCCGGGCGGTGTCGGCCAACCGCCCGACGAATGAGCCTTCGGCCGCCATCGAATACGTTCCCACCGGGTGCAGGTGAATGTATACCGAACCGTCGGAGCGCAGAATGACCGCGTGGCCGCTCATACCGAGGTATGGTTCGAGCGCGGCTGCTTTACCCAGCGCATCGGCCACGGCGAATTTCAGAGTATACAGTTTGCCTGATTCAAGCACTGCGCCCGGCCGGTCGGAAGGCCGCACCCCCGCCGGTGCGGTGGATTCGCCCGGCTTATCCATCCAGAGCATCGAAGAGCCATCGGCGAGTTTCGTACTGGCACCGGGCTTACCGCAAACAACCATGTCATTGTCTAAGTGCGGCACGTTCGCGGAGCCAGCCTTCACGCCCATCGGATTCGTAATCAGCCAGCTATCGTCACGGTCGGAAGGCAGCACAACGATCTGATCAACGGCTGACGTTGAACCGGTAATGTCGACGGTATCGGTCATTGTTTCGGCATAACCGGAGCGGAACACGATATCGGAATAGAGCAGGTACTTACCGGCGGGCAGCGGAGGCAGCGCGGCCTGATACGTCAGCGAGTCGCGCCGGTTGGGGTGCAAATGCGCAAATGCGTCCAGCCCCGGCAGTCTGACCAAAAACGTGTGCATCAGCTTGCCGTGATCGGGGATGACGAAGCTGACCAACCGCCGTTGCTGGGGTGTGCTGCGCCGACGACGCCCGGTAGCCGCCCCACCGCCAAAGCCCGTCGTGTCGATCTGAATCGTTAACTGCGATTGACTAACCAGCCCGGCAGAACCGGCTGAACTCCCAACCGAAGCATCCATGCGCAGGGGCCGGTAGAGTTGCACGGTTCGGTATTGTTCAGCCGAACTGTCCCACCAGAACCGCCAGCCCGTCAGCATCAGGGTCAGCACTACCGCGCCAACGCCCATCCCCACCCACCGACGCCGACCAAGCCCTGACGGGGATGTTTGGCCGGGTTTGACGATGCCATCGGCGTTGCTGGCTCCGATAATTGTAATCATCATCACCACCAGCAGCAGTCCCATCAGGGCCAGACCGATACCGGTGCTTTCCGGCATATCGCGCAGGGCCGTAGCGACCGACATCACCGGCACCACTACCCGCTGCCGACCGTCGGGACCGTTGATCATCAGCTCGATGCTCGACGAACCGGCGTCCATCAGCCATAAATCGCCTTCGAACTGACCGGCAGCTGACCGAACCAGTTCATCATGCATGGGCGCACCTTTGTCGCCGGAGCGGAAGAAAATGGGCCGGGCACCGATGCCACTCACGCGTCCCTTCTCCACAAATACGGTTACTTTGGCCGTGCCGGGCACCACGTCGGGCGGCTGGATACTTACCAAAAGTTGATACTTACCGACCTGTTTCTGCACGATGACGCCCGAACTGCCCACGTGGCCTTCGGCAATGAGCGAAAGAGCGAATGAGAGAAAGAGTGCCGCAACGGATGTTGAAAAGAGCAGTGGGAGCCACTTCGCCCGATTCTCAGTAGTTGATTGATGGTTTGTCATCCGCGTTTGTATTTCAGCTTCTTATTCGCTCTTTCGCTCTCTCACTCTTTCGTTAGTATCACCGCGCAACCCGCTTCATCCAGTTGCCCCAGAACAGACCGATACGGGCCGAGACAAAGGCGTAGAGGAAGGCTTTACCAAAACCAACGGCAAATTCGCCGGTCGTCTGTAGATTCCACGGCGCAAATGCGTAGCGGTACTGCCAGTCGGGTGGACTGTCGTAACCCCAGGAAACAGACGTAAAAAACCAGTTGCGGGCCAATGGCGACGTGTGCAGGAATTCGCCGAAGGGCCACTGAACGGCCAGCAGCACCACCATGAACACGAAGGCCAGCAAACCCGCCAGCAACCAGTCGTTGATTAGGCGGCTGGAGCGGCTGCGGTCGAATCGGTGCATAAGCCAGTCCAGCACGAAGCCGGGAGCCACCAGCAGCAGTGGGAAAACGAACGCCTGATAGTGCGTGATGGGGTTCAGAACCGGACCGAGCCGGGGCGTGGCCGGAAACTGCTGCAACACCCAGCTCGGCACCACCAAAAACAGCATGTACAGCCCGGCAATGGTAGTGATGGGCCAGCGCAGCAGCGACGCCCGACCAACAGCCAATAAATAAAACGGCAGAATGATGGCCCCGATAGTGTAGTACGACGAGTGGTGCGACTGGTAGCGAACCATCGACTCGGCCACCATCGTAAACAGCATCGTCAGCAACAGCCCGGCCGCGATAGCGAACAGCCATTTCAGCCGACTCGCCCGGCGGGCCGCGTCAGTGCCCGGCCGAATGATTTGTCCCCGGTATTGATTTTGAAGAGCCAGCACGCCCACCATCGCCCCGAACTGCATGGTCATAATGCCGATGGCTAAGATGGTGTGCGGTGGCGTCAGGATTTGGACGTCAAGGCCATACGTATTATGCCACCAATCGTCGAAGGGAGCCGAGGTAAGCATGGCCAATGCCCCCCACACGCTGAACATCGCCCCCAGCGGCCCGTAGAAAACGCCCCAGAACGGCACCGCTTCGGTGCGGCCAGGGTGGTTGCGGGTCAGCGTCAGGCTTAGAATCTGGTAGGCCGAGAACAGCCCCGATACGACTGCGCCAACGTAGATGACGACGTGCGGGGGGGCCAGCAGCCCGTCGCGGCCGATGCTCATGTGCCACATGATGTCCCAGAGGAGACCCATCACGACGCAGAACGACGAGAAAACGACGGCGTAGATATAAAGTGGAACCGAACCGTCGGACCGACCTAAGAGCCAGTTCGTTGCGGAAACAGCGGAGCGTTTCTGAACGGACTGGATGGATGAAGGAATGGCCGATTGCATAGGCGGAGAGAGTTTTCGCTGATGATGTCGAAAAGTACGAAAAGGTTGCTGAAGCCCAAACAAATTCTGGTGTGAACGGCTCCAAATCAATTGACGGATCGTCGTAAAACCCCCGCCGAGTCGCCCACTATCGAGGGAATGGGACAATACGTTTACTCGTTTACAGCGTTATCTGCAAGGGCATCCCTCGTAACTAATCGGCCATAAGTACTTAAGAGCGTGTTGGGTAGTTTTTTTGGCAAAACACGTAGTTTACCAAACTATCAACCAAACGACAGATGAACAGATACGTTGACTAAAGAATACACTGAACTTATCATATCTTACCAAATTCAGTCGAAGCACT
>JAYTAC010000813.1:0-2470 GCA_043737755.1 Spirosoma sp. | reverse complement strand
CCCCGGCCGCGCCCGACTTGGCGGGGTCCGTCCGCCAGATTGCCTGCTTGTAGTCGTTGTGCTCTTCGGCTGTAGAAAGCCATCCCTGCGGATACTCGACAACAACTTTACGGAGTTTGCCGAGTTTACCGTTTCGGATCATGTCGCGGGCTTCCTTCACCATCGGATAGCCCGTGTAGTTATGCGTCAGGCCAAACACCAAACCCGATTTTTCAACGATCTGCGCAAGGTCTTTGGCCAATTGCAGGGTCAGCGTCATGGGCTTATCACAAATGACGTGGAAGCCGTTTTCGAGGGCCATTTTAGCGGGCGGAAAGTGCATGTGATTGGGCGTCACGATGCTGACAAAGTCCATCCGGTCGCCGTCGGGCCGTTCTTTTTCGGCCAGAATCATCTGCTCGAAGCTCTCGTAGACCCGATTTTCAGGCAGATACAGCGCGTGGCCCGTGGCTTTGGATTTTTCGGGCGACTGGCTGAAAACGCCACAAACTAATTCTATTTCGTTGTCGAAACCGGCGGCCCGGCGGTGAACGGCCCCGATGAACGCATCGAGACTGCCACCAATCTGGCCCATTCTTAATTTCCTATGCATTGGTATTCGGGTTGAGTGTGCGTTAAGAGTACGGTGTTGTTGTTTTGAGCGTTTTTTACGTCGATCACCAGAACGTGGTTTGACTGGCGGAACGCTCAATCAAGGCCGGTCAGTGAGCGAACTACTGTAGTTTTCGTGGCCGGAAATTAGCAGTTTTATATTGTTTTCAGGAATTTTACACAAGAACAGTGGTTAAGTGGGGAGTTTGGCCCGTGTTTCGCCTTATGTTCGTTACTAAATCAAAACTCACTAAATCCCCTTCCGCAGCGATGAACCCAACGGTCAATCAGTCAACAAATTCGGCGGTCAACCCGTCGCGCTTATTCTTAGCCAGTTGCTTCGCTCTCATCACCACGGCCTTCTCGTTCAGTATCCGGGCCGGTATTCTGCCCCAGGTGGGCACTGAGTTTGGACTGACTGCCACGCAGTTAGGCTTCATTAACTCCATGTTTTTTGTCGGCTTCCCCATTTCCATGATCATCGGCGGCTTAGTCTATCATACCGTTGGTCCAAAGCGCATTATGATGGTTGCTGTCGTTGCGCACACGCTGGGAATTCTGCTCACCATTTACGCAGGCGGCTACACCGGTTTGCTGATCTCGACGTTTTTCATCGGCTTCGGCAACGGCTGTACGGAAGCGGCCTGTAACCCCATGATCGCAGACATGTACTCAGGATCAACAATGAACAAGATGCTGAACCGCTTCCACATGTGGTTTCCCGGCGGACTGGCCCTGGGTTTCCTGATCTCCTACGCAGTCTCCACCTTCACAACAGGCGTCTCGTGGCAAGCTCAAATCTGGATAATCATGATCCCTACCGTGATCTACGCCTTCCTGTTTTTTGGGCAGACGTTTCCCAGGCCAAAGGTGGAAGGAGTAACGTCGCTGACCAAAAACTTTCAGGCCATGCTGACTCCCCTGTTCCTGTTTATCTTCTTTTGCATGGCCTTTACGGCGATTACCGAATTTGGCCCGCAGCAATGGTCAACGCTTATTTTGAGCGGCAGCGGGGTCAATCCGTTATTGATTTTGGCACTGGTAGCGGGTCTGATGGCCGTTGGCCGGTATTTTGCCGGTCCCATCATTCATCGGTTCGATCAAACCGGGGTGTTATTGGGGTCTGCCGTTTTCGCCACCATCGGCATTTATCTATTCAGCAGCCAAACCGGAGCGATGGCCTACGTTGCCGCTATTTTCTTCGCGATTGGCGTGTGTTATTTCTGGCCCACTATGATCGGTTTTGTTGCCCAGCGCATTCCGTTGAGTGGTGCATTGGGCATGTCCATCGTGGGTGGAGTGGGCATGTTTTCGACCTCAATTTTCCAGCCCGTCATCGGCTCGTGGATCGACGGAGAGCGCGTCGAAAAAGCCGCTGCCGGTCTGTCGGGTGATGTTCTTGAATTAGCAGCCGGGCAAGCCACTTTGGTTAAAATGACGACATTCCCGATCATCCTGATTGTCGCGTTCACTGTATTGTTCTTTTTGGTTCGTAACCGCCGGGTCGGTGCCGTCGACGAGACGTTGGTAGCCCAACAGCCCCAGTTGTAGGTTACGGAACAGCCGGAAACTGTTTGAGACCCCAAAATACCCCGCAGTCAGACGATTGCGGGGCATTTTGGTGTTCAGCGGTCAGACGCGAAAATCGGAAATATACTACGGCCACCGCATCATCTTCCCGGATACGGACAATAGTTTGCCGAAGCCCACTCCGCCAATCAGCCACTATGCAACATGTGTTCAGGGTATCCGTTAGCCGACGCGGGTAGGAAACCGGACCGGCTTTTTAACCGTTTATACGGCAACTAATTAATGATAACGAACACCATGAAACGAATTCATTTGTACGTGCTGAGTCTGTTGCTCACGGCAAGCGTTG
>JAYTAC010000812.1:0-6129 GCA_043737755.1 Spirosoma sp. | reverse complement strand
TCATTCATCATTCATCATTCATCATTCCCCTTACACCCCCACCATGTCGCCTTCGTCCGTTCGGATTTTATCTTCGATGTAGGTGATGATTTCGGCGGCAATGTCGACGCCGGTGGCCGTTTCAACACCCTCCAGCCCCGGCGATGAGTTGACTTCGAGCACCAACGGCCCCCGGTTGGAGATCAGCATGTCGACGCCGGCCACTTTCAAACCGAGCGCACGGGCTGCATTGATAGCCGTTTTCTCTTCGTCGGGACTAAGCATTACGGCCACCGCGTTGCCGCCCCGGTGCAAATTGGAACGAAACTCGCCCGCCACGCCCTGCCGCCGGATGGCCCCCACCACGCGCCCGCCAATGACAAACGCCCGAATGTCGGACCCTTTGGCTTCGGCGATGTACTCCTGCACCAACACGTGCTTTTTCAGGCCATAAAATGCTTCGATAGTCGATTTGGCGGCTTTGTTAGTCTCGGCCAGCACCACGCCGATACCCTGCGTACCTTCCAATAATTTGATGACGACGGGTGGCCCGCCTACTAACTCGATCAGTTGGGTGACGCTGCCGTTTTTCGGGTGATTGGCAAACACGGTCTTGGGCAACCCAACCCCCGCTTTCGACAGCACCTGCAAACTCCGCACCTTGTTGCGCGACCGCATGATGGCCTGCGACTTGGCCGTTGTGAACACTTTCATCATCTCGAACTGACGAACGATGGCACAGCCGTAATCGGTGACCGACGCCCCAATCCGGGGCACAATGGCGTCGAACGGCTCCAAATTACGGCCTTCATAAAGTACGGACGGGTTGCCGCCTTCAATCATGACCTGGCAGTTGAGGTGGTTAATCAGCGTACCCGCGTGACCGCGCTGATTGGCCGCTTCGAGCAGTCGCCGAGTGGAATACAAAGCCGGATTGGCCGATAAAATGGCGATACGCATTGGCTAATGAGTTGTCCAGTAAATGAATCGGTCAGTAAGTGAGTAGCTAAACGGGCGAGTGGTGCGGTCAGCCGCTAACTGACCCGTCAACCGACTGACTGACCAAACTACTCTTTAATTGATACGACAAATTGGTTTGCGAAACATCGACCACAAAGCGGTTACGAAGCAATTTGCGCCCCAGCAGAACCGGATTTTTGAGACGCTCCCGGTCGGCCAGTGTAAATTCCGCTTTGATGGTGCGCCCAAACAAAACAATACTGGTTTTGATTACGTACCGCTGCTCCGATATGCCGAACGAGTTACGAATCATGCGCTGGCTGAACTCGTCGCTGTAAAACCTGCGGGCGGGCTGGTCGGTTTTGTCGATTAGCCAAAAACTTAGTTTGGTCCGCAGTCCAACCCGCACCAACCGGACTTTTTTGCAGTGTAAGGCCGACGTAAACGCTCCCGTATCAATTTTTGCCTGCACATCGAACAGGCCCAGATCGGGAAAATCGACAATGTCGTTCATGCCAATCACCTGTTTCGGTTTGGGAATACGGGGTTTCACGGAAATAACGGGTTTAGTGCCTGAGGTGGGATGCAAACGCCCATAAGATGCAGTTGGGCAGGCAATATCCGACAAATCCGGCCGTCTCCGGCAAACAACACCCCCGCCCCGTTTTGTTCTATCTTTGTGGCCGCATTGGCAAACCGGTTGCAGCAGACCACCAACGCGGAAGGTTATTTTCAGTACACCAACATACGACAAGTTCATGACAACCGACCAGTTGACCGACTTGAGGACCAGAGTAGAGGCCCTGAGGAGGTATCTTTGACTACGATACCAAAAAAGAGCAGTTAGCTCAGTTTGAACAACAAACGTTTCAGCCCGAGTTCTGGACCGACGCAGCCCGTGCCGAAGGCGTCATGAAGCAGGTGCGCGGTCTGAAGGGATGGACTACGGGCTACGAAAAACTCAACACCCAGTTCGGCGACCTCGAAACGCTGTTTGAGTTCTACGAAGCGGGCGACGTGCCGGAGGAAGAAGTCGATGCTGAAGGGCAAAACGTGCTGGCAACGCTCGAAGACCTCGAACTCAAGAAAATGCTCGGCAACGAAGAAGACCAGCTTAGTGCCGTGCTCGAAATAAACGCGGGCGCGGGCGGCACCGAAAGCCAGGACTGGGCCGACATGCTCTACCGCATGTACATGCGCTGGGCCGAAAAACACGGTTACACACTCAAGCAAGTCGACTATCAGGACGGCGACACCGCCGGTATCAAGTCGGCAACGATTGAGGTAGACGGCCCATTAGCGTATGGCTTCCTGAAATCCGAAAATGGCGTCCACCGGCTGGTACGCATATCTCCTTTCGATTCTAACGCCCGCCGACATACGTCGTTTGCGTCGGTGTATGCGTATCCGTTGATTGACGACACCATAGAGATCGAGGTAAACCCGGCCGACATCAGTTGGGACACGTTCCGGTCGGGCGGGGCGGGTGGCCAGAACGTGAACAAGGTGGAAACGGCGGTGCGGCTCAAACACAAACCGTCGGGCCTGATTATCGAATGCCAGCAGGAACGGAGTCAGTTGATGAACAAGGAGGTGGCCATCCGGCTGCTGAAGTCGAAACTCTACGAGATTGAGGTGCAGAAACGCAACGCGGCCCGCGCCGAGGTTGAAGCCAGCAAGCAAAAAATCGAGTGGGGGTCCCAGATTCGCTCCTACGTGCTCGACGACCGGCGCGTGAAAGACCACCGCACCGGCTACCAGACGTCCAACACCGAAGCCGTGCTCGACGGCGACATCGACCCGTTTATCAAAGCCTTTTTGCTGGAACAGGACTAAGCGTAACCCTACCCGTGATCGTGTACCACGGGCAGGGTTTTACAACATGAAACACACCTGCACCTTTCTGGCACTCGGCGATTCATACACCATCGGCGAGGGTGTGGATGCGTCGGTGCGGTGGCCGGTGCAACTCGCCGAATGGCTTCGGCAAGATGGTATCGACGTGGCCGACCCGGATATCATTGCCCAAACGGGGTGGGCGACGAATGAATTACGGGACGCGATTCGGGACAGCGGCAACCAGAAAACGTATGATCTCGTATCGCTGCTGATTGGCGTCAACAATCAATACCGGGGACGGAGTCTGAATCGTTACCGTACTGATTTTCATAGGCTTCTGAGAACGGCAATCGCCTTTGCCGATGGAAACTCCGGGCGTGTATTTGTACTGTCCATTCCCGACTGGAGCGTTTCACCGTTTGCCCGACGCCGTAACCGCCCAAAAATTACGGCCCAAATCGACGCGTTCAACGCCGTTGCGCAGGACGAGTGCCGAAAAGCAGGCATCGCTTACGTCGATATCACATCCCTCTCGCGTCAGGCAGCCGACGACTCGCACTTTGCTGCTGATGCACTACACTATTCCGGAAATCACATGCGGCAGTGGGTCGAACTGGCCCTGCCGGTCATCAAACGTCTGCTGGAGAAACGGTAGTTTGTTCAGGCAGTTACTGGGTTCGACCGGTTGAACTTGATGACGTAATGCCGCACCGTTCGACCAATAAGCATACCCCCAACGAGCGATGGCGCAATCCAGAGCACCGTAGCGATCCAGTCGGGTGAGTCAGCGGGCACAACCCGGCCGATGTTCGTGACGATAGCCGCCGTGAACGTAGCAATGTAAGCCCCGCCCATCCGGGTGAGGTGTTGGAAAAACCACCCCATCTTTTGGGTCGGTTGCCCAAACTGGCGGGCGTCTTTTTGGGCGAACACGCCTGTCAGCACACCGAAAAAGGTGAAGACGATAGGAAAGAATGACGCGCCGTTCAGCACCAACAGGTAAATTCCGAAACCAATCATGGCAGCACTGACGACTAACGTTGCATACGTCAGACCCCGGTCGGCTACTGTCGGCCCGGTTGTTTTTTGCTTCGTGGCCCGCCAGCCCGTCATGGTCAGGTAGAAGCTGAACACGGCAATGCCCGTCAGAAACAGCCGCGTCATCCCGAACGGCTGCAACACGCAGAGCAGCCCGGCTGTGATGGCCACGGTGATCATGCAGTAGACAAAGACGAGACCGGCCCGTTTGTGAAGCCGGTTTCCTTTCTGAACAAACATCGGGATCAGACCCACCAGCAGGGCAAGGCAACCGGTGGCAATGTGGATAATGAGCAGGGAGGCAATAACTGTTTTCATGGCTGTTTGTGGCTTGCGTTTGATTGGGACAAACCTACAGCATCACGTCAAGGCCTTTGAATTTAAAGGTCCGAACGGCACGATTTGGGGCCTATGGCACTAAATCTGGGATATTGGGATGAATGACAAACCCTCACGCGAATCCCGTCGGGACTCCAGGTCGCCAATTACATCAGCGACGTCAACCGGCGGACCAGGCTGTCGTTGAAACGGCGGGCCACCGGCACCTGAAACTGACCCCCGAGCAGGTGCAGCTTGTAGCCCTGGGCATTGCCCGTCACCCGCTCCACCCGGTCGAGGTTGACGATGTAGGAACGGTGGCAGCGAACGATGTGCGGGTGGCGGGCCGTGGCGTCCGAACTCGGCGACCCCGTAACCTGGGCTTCGAGTCGGCTCAGGCTGCTGCGAAGGAGGAGTTTTGCCGTCCGGTCGGTGCTGGTTGGGTTGCTTTTGAGGTAAACGACGGTGCAATAATTATCGCTCGACTCAATAAACAGCAGCGCGTCCGGGCGAAGACTCAGCACGTCCTTTTCGTTGTCGGCCACCAAAATCAGCGTGAGACCCGAGGTATTGACCGTCCGGACGACCGACACCCGTTCGCGCAGGTATGCCCCCTTCACTGCTGATGACGCGAAAAAGTCGGGGAACCTGGCAGCCCCCCTGGAGAACTTGCGCAACTGAATAAGGTAGATGACGAATACCGCGCCGACGGTGGGGAAAATACCGATCACGAACGTCATCCCGATCATGCGCACCCAGCCGGGCAGAGTCGATGAGTATCCGGAAATCTGGTCTAAATACAGCCGATTACCAACGGCAATAACAAAAATCAGCAGGGTAGTACGGACGATTTCCCGGCCAACGGTCCAGTGCCTGTCCGAAAAATAGCGGGGAAACAGGAGCGGCAACAGAAGTGAATCGGCAAGGGTCACGCCGAACGTGACGAGTCCGAAGCCCAGAATCTTCGCCGTTTTGTCCGGCGTTTGCCAGTCATCCAACCCAAACGGCTGAAATATCAGTAAGAACAGGCCAATGAAACCGCCAATGACAGTTGCCTTGGTGAACTGACGCCGTGTCGATTCGTCGGTCGGATACGGTTGACTAAGTAGCTTAATGAGCATCAGAATAGACGCCACCCGGCAATTTGTTCAATAAAATTGGGCAGCACCGGCGGGTAAACGACGATCATAAACAGAATACCGAACAAAGCACCGTAGAAGTGCGCATCGTGGTTTACGTTGCCCTGCCCCCGCCGGGCTTCGTAGTATGAATAAGCCAAATACAATCCGCCGAAGATGAAACCGGGAATGCCAATTGGGATAAACATGAGAGAAATCTTGGTGAGCGGGTAGAACATAATGGCGGCAAACAAAATCGACGACACGCCCCCCGACGCCCCCAGCGAGTTGTAACCGGGATCGTTGCGGTGCTTCAAAAAACTCGGAATGTCGGATACCAGAATGCCCACTAAGTAAAAGCCGATCAGATAGGCCAGTCCGGCGGCTCCGAAAAGTGCGTTGAAAATCTGCTCGATCATCCCCCCGAAAAAGTACAGCGTGAGCATGTTGAAAATCAAATGTCCCCAATCGGCGTGGAGAAATCCCGACGTGACAAGGCGGTAATACTGACCCCGGCTGGCCACCTGGTAGGGATTCATGATCCAGCGGTCCATCAGGGCCGGGTTATTCCAGGCCACCAGGCTGATACCGACGGTGACGACTATTATAATCAGCGTGACGCTCATAAGTCAATGTAAAAAGCTATTCAGGTTGAGGATTCTCGCAGATTTTCGCTGATACAGATCGCAGATTCTCGCAGAGATTGAGTGAAAGTCGGCGAGAATCTGCGATCTGTATCAGCGGAAATCTGCGAGAACCAGCTATTTCAATACCAGTCGAATCAACTCAAGTTATTCATTGACGGTCAGCTTTCGCGCTCGGCTAATTGCTGAACAAACTGGACAAGAACGTTTTTACGGGCGGGGTCGGCGTCGAT
>JAYTAC010000811.1:0-2475 GCA_043737755.1 Spirosoma sp. | reverse complement strand
CCGGTACCAGTGGATTGTCGGACACCAGCAGCAGGGCACCGTGCGGGATGGAATTCACGAAGCCGACCGTGAAAATGGTGGCCGTTTCCATGTCGATGGCCATCGCCCGGATTTCGCGCAGGTATTCTTTGAACACCTCGTCGTGCTCCCAGATGCGCCGGTTGGTGGTGTAGACGGTGCCGGTCCAGTAGTCGAGTTCGTATTTTTTAATGGTTGACGACACTGCCCGCTGCAACCGGAATGAGGGCAGGGCCGGGATTTCGGGCTTCATGTAGTCGTTGCTCGTGCCTTCGCCCCGAATGGCCGCAATGGGCAGGATTAAATCGCCGATCTGCGTTTTTTTCAGCCCGCCACACTTACCCAAGAACAGCACCGCTTTGGGGTCGATGGCCGAGAGCAGGTCCATGACCGTTGCCGCCATCGCGCTGCCCATCCCGAAATTAATGATGGTGATGTTGTTGGCCGTTGCCGTTTGCATGGCCCGCCCCATCCCGAAGATCTCAACGTCAAACTTAGTAGCGAACAGTTCGACGTAATTGATGAAGTTGGTCAGCAGGATGTACTCGCCGAATCCGTCGATGGGCGTACCGGTGTAACGTGGCAACCAGTTGGTAACAATCTCCTCTTTTGTTTTCATCTCAATTCACTCGGTATCTTTGGAACATGGTCGCGCTGAATCTTCCCACGTTTGAGTGCAAAACTAAACAGATCGAAGGGAAACCGTATATTTTCGATTTGTTACGCCGGAAGTACGTCCGGCTGTCGCCCGAGGAGTGGGTGCGGCAGCACATCGTCAATCTCCTCCTCACGCATCATGACTACCCCAAAGCCCTCATCCGCACGGAAGGGGGCCTGACGCTCAACCAAACCCGGAAACGCACCGACGTTGTGGTGTTCGACCGGCAGGGGCAGCCGTTTTTGGTGGTCGAGTGCAAAGCCCCGCACATCCCGCTGACGCAGGCCGTGTTTGACCAGATCGCCCGCTACAACCATGTTCACCGGGCACCCTACGTGGTCATCAGCAACGGCCTGACGCACTACTGCTGCTGCATCAACCACGAAACGGCCGAAGTCAGCTTTCTGGATGATTTTCCGGCTTTTGCCTGAGTCATTACCGTTTCAGCACTTTCACCACCCGCTGTCGGTCGCCCTGCTGCACCCGCAGGAGATAGGTGCCCGACGAAAGCGACTGAACGTCGAGCGGCTGACGGAGCGTGGTCCCGTTTTTCTGACTCCGAACGCTCCGAACCGTCCGCCCCCCGGCGTCGCGCAGGCTGAACTCAACCAATCCCCGGTACGGACTGTTGAGGTCGACAATCACCTCCGTATCAGCCGGGTTGGGCGAAACACTCACCTGCCCGTCGATTTCGGGTTCAGTAGCCATCACGACGCCCGGCACCACTGCAAACGGCACCAATCCGGCTTCGGGCGTGGGCAATTTGGTGGTCGAGTACAGGTGAAACGCGCCCGGCTCCAGCGTCACGCTCTGGTTAGCAGCTGATATGTCGATCTCCTGCCCCGAAAAGAAATGATACCACTTGCCCACCGCCGGAAAGCCTGCGTTGATGGTCAGTGGTTTGGTATCGAAGTTGCCGATCAGGAACACCGTTCCCAGCACACCGCGCAGGGTCAGCCGCTTGACGACACCGCCAAAATCAGTCGTGAAATCGGTCGTGGCGAAAGTTTGAGAGGTCGTTTTGAGTTTGATCAATTCGCGGTAAACGCCGAATAGTTTCTGCCGGTCGGGGTCTTGATAATACGCCCAGCGGACGGGCTTGGCGTCCGTCCGGCAATTGTCGCTGGTGGTGCCGTTGCCGCAGGTGTTGATACTCAGGTCGTAGCCTAATTCGCCAAACTGCCAGATCATTTTCGGTCCCGGCACGAGCAGCATGAACGCAGCAGTCAACTTGGCCCGGTCGAGGGCGGTGGGCAGGTTTTTGATGCTGTAGCTGCCCTGAGCCGACCCGTTCTGGCGTAGGTCATACACGAGCCGTTCTTCGTCGTGACTCTCGGCGTAGCCAATCAGGTTGGGCCGCTGAAAATCGCGCTTCTGGTACGAGATGCCCTCAAAATTACCCTGCGCTGAGCGGGCAGCCCCCCGGTAGTCGCCGTTATGATTTCCCCACAGCAGCATCCCGTAGTCGGCGAGTTCTTTCTCCTCGCGGTTGTCGGCAAAGTGCTCCAGAATGACGTAGGCCGTGGGGTCAACGGTGCGAATCTGGTCGTAGATGCGCTTCCAGATGGCCACCCGGCTGGGGTCATACGCGCTCCAGGCCGCCACGTCGCCCCCCGTTTGTTTCTGGGTGAATCCTTTGGACAAATCGAACCGGAACCCGTCGATTTTGTACTCCTGCAGCCAGAATTTACACACCCGGTCCACGAACGCTTTGGTGTCGGCCCGCTCGTGGTTGAAATCGAAAAAGACGCTGAATGGGTGCGTGGCCTGCTCATTGAAGTAGGGGCTGTCGGTGGAGG
>JAYTAC010000810.1:0-2476 GCA_043737755.1 Spirosoma sp. | reverse complement strand
GCCGTTTTCCGGCCGAGCGTAGTGAAGACCGTATCGTAGCTGCGTCGGCCGAAAAGCTGGCCATTGTCGAGCAGGTAGTAGGTCGTGGAAAACCCCGTGATGCCCCCGCCGTTGCCCACCATAAGTTGCCGACCGGCATACGTTGCGGGCGTGATGGACGCAGCAGTTTTGCGAGTCGTTGCCGAATTGCGGGCGGTGCCTGGAGACTGAGCACAGGCCACCAACAAAGGTGACGTTGCCAGCAGACAGATCAGGATTGGAGAAAGTCGGCGCATGGGTGGGTGGTCAAGGGCTGTTCGGGTAACCAAAAGTAAGCGGCCGACTGCCCATCTGCAATACTGCGTTTGCACGATTTGACAAACCCGGTAGAAAACTGCACGCCAATCGCAACGCGCTTCTAATCAGCCGGTAGCGGAATTAATTGGGCACAGAAAGATACACAGCCGTACCCGGCGGCACAACCACGACCGGGCGTCCGGGAAATAATTTTTCGTTAGTGGTCAGGAGTCTTATCGAACGGTCCGCAACGGAAGTGATTCTACTGGTAACCCCGCGCCTGCAACCCGAACAGTTCGGCGTAGCGACCGTCTTTTTCGAGCAGTTCATGGTGGCTCCCGATTTCGAGCAGCGTGCCGTTTTCTAATACCAGAATTCGGTCGGCCATGCGGACGGTGCTGAACCGGTGCGAGATAATCACCGACGATTTGCCGTCGGTCAACTGCCCGAACCGTTGAAATACTTCGTACTCAGCGCGGGCGTCGAGGGCCGCCGTAGGCTCGTCTAAGATAATCAACTGAGCATCACGCATGTAAGCCCGGCCCAGCGCGACTTTCTGCCACTCCCCGCCCGACAGTTCAACGCCTTTCCCGAATGAGCGGCCCAGTTGCTGATCATAGCCGCCTGACAGTTTAGCGATAACAGTGTCGGCCAAACTCCGCTGCGCGGCTGTTTCGACGCGGGGCTGATTGGTACGCTGATCGATGTCGCCGACGGCAATGTTGATGCCCGCCGACATTTTGAAGCGGGTATAGTCCTGAAAGATGACGCCGATGTTGCGCCGGAGTTCGTCTAAATCGTACTCGCGCAGGTCGTGACCGTCGAGCAGAATACGGCCCTCGGCGGGGTCGTAGAGCCGGGCCAGCAGTTTGACGAGTGTGGTTTTCCCCGCGCCATTTTCGCCGACGAGGGCCAGCTTTTCGCCTGCTTCGAGCGTGAACGACAGGTTACGCAACGCCCACCGTTCGGAGTTTGTGTACTTGAATCCAACGTTCTCGAACACAAATCCATGCCGGATCGGGCTTGGGAACGGGCGGACTGTCTTGGGCGAATGAATAAGCGGTTTGATGGCGAAATAATCGAACAGGTCCTGCAAATAGATCGCTTCCTGCGTCAGGCTGCTGAACTGGAGCAGAATCCCCTCGAGCGACGCCCGCACCTGCCGAAACGACCCGGCCAGAAACGTCAGGTCGCCGAGCGAGATTTGCCCGCTCACGGCCCGCGCCACAATCCACAAGTAAGCCCCGTAGTAGCCCGCCGTGCCGAGGGCCGTCAGCAACACGCCCCAGCCCGCCCGGCTGATGGCCAACGCCCGGTTCTTCTGAAAAAACTCGTTCGAGAGACTCCGAAACCGATCGATGAGGAAACCTGACAATCCGAAAATTTTGACTTCTTTGGCCGTTTCGTCGCTCGCCCCCACGTAGCGCAGGTAATCGAGTTCGCGCCGTTCGGGGGTCCACGAGCGCGACAGGGAGTAGCTGCGCTGGTTGAAATAGTTGTCGCCGATGAACGAAGGCGTTACGGCTACCAGAATCAGCAGCAGCAGCCACGGATTGTACACGGCTAAACCAGCCGCCAAAAACGCCACCGAAATCAGTTCCTGCGCCTGCCCGAATACGCCGGAGAGCAGCGACGTGCGGCCATTGGTTTGGCGACGGGCGCGTTCGAGTTTGTCGTAGAACGTGGCATCCTCAAATTGCTCCAGATCGAGCGTAGCCGCGTGCTCCATGAGCCGGACCGACGTGCGGTTGGCAAACAAATCGCCCAGCAACCCGTCCATCAATGCCACCGCCCGGCCGAGTGCCGTAGACAAGATCGCTAACCCGAATTCGACCCCGACCAGCGTCCAGAGGTAGTTTGTATCATCGGCGCCACCCGGTGCCGACAGCTGCACCACTTCGTCGATGAGCAGTTTGCCAATGTAAAGCGTAGCCGCCGGGATGGCCGCCCGGACGAGCCGCAGGGCTGCGTTGCCGAGGAATAACGGTGGTGACACTTCCCAGACTAATCTGAAAAAAGCGGGCAAATTGCCAAGAGCCGCAAACCGTTCGCGCCAGCTTAGTTCTTCTTTGGTGTCATCGGGTTTGTTGGGTGTTACCTTCTTTGCCATACGCTAAAAAGACAAGCCGGGCGGGGCATTAGTTCAGCGGATTCGCCCGCAAACTATGCGAACAGTTTAGTCAGTTTGGCTACCTTTCGC
>JAYTAC010000809.1:0-2478 GCA_043737755.1 Spirosoma sp. | reverse complement strand
TCATCTTCATTGTACCGAGCATAGATCAGTCCCTTCGCGCCGATTTGCGGGCGTTTGAGCCACTCCGTCAGTTCGTCCAACTGCTTGCGGGTGTAGTTTGCACAGCCCGGCACGTTGATACCCACCACGAGTTCCGCCGAGTCGAAAACAGGAAATCCCTTGCCCTGCGCCAGATCGGTCAACTCCGCGAATTCCATCCCAAACCGCGTGTCGGGCTTGTCGGAGCCGTAACGTCGCATGGCATCGGCGTAGGTCATGCGGGGCACCTCAGCTAAGTCGATGCCTTTGACGGCTTTGAACAGATGCCGGACTAATCCCTCGAACATGTTCAGAATGTCTTCCTGCTCCACAAACGACATCTCGCAGTCGATTTGGGTGAATTCCGGCTGGCGGTCGGCGCGGAGGTCTTCGTCGCGGAAGCACTTCACAATCTGGTAATACCGGTCGAAGCCCGCCACCATCAGTAGTTGCTTAAACGTTTGGGGCGACTGGGGCAGGGCGTAAAATTCGCCGGGGTTCATGCGGCTCGGCACCACAAAGTCCCGCGCTCCCTCCGGCGTCGACTTGATCAGCACCGGCGTCTCGACCTCAATAAAATCCTGGCCGTCCATGTAGAGCCGCGTCTGCTGAGCCATGCGGTGGCGCAGTTCGAGGTTGCGCCGGACGGGGTTTCGGCGCAGGTCCAAATACCGGTATCTCAGCCGCAGGTCGTCGCCCCCGTCGGTTTCGTCGTCGATCAGGAAGGGGGGCGTTTTGGCCGCGTTGAGCACGGTCAGCGTCGTGACTTTTATCTCGATGTCGCCGGTGGGCAGGTTGGGGTTTTTCGACTTTCGTTCGATCACGGTTCCGGTGGCCTGCAACACAAACTCGCGGCCAAGCGAACGGGCAGTGATGAAGAGTTCGGGCGCAGTTTGGCCGTCTTCGAGTAAAAGCTGGGTGATGCCGTAGCGGTCGCGGAGGTCGATCCAGAGCACACCGCCCTTGTCCCGGACGGTCTGAACCCAGCCGCAGAGGGTGGTGGTCGTGTTGGCGTCGGGCAGGCGAAGCTGGCCGCAGGTGTGGGTTCTGAGCATTGTAACAAGGCGGAGTAAAGCCGCAAAGGTAAGGCGCAGATCGCTCTGGTTATCTTTCCGGTTTTCCTTTTCGGATCAGGCCTTTGTTGCGTATATTTACAGTCCGTTTTACAACAAACAACCAGACTAATGACGCCGATAACTGGCCTGACAGTCAGCGAGTCGACGTTCCAACCGCATGAAGCGAGGACGACATAATCCCAATCAATTGCAAATCGATTTTCTGGCCACTTTTCGCCGGATGCTCGTCAGTTTGGGTGGCCCCGAGAAGCTGCCCGTCAACGAAAGTTTGTTCATGCGCATGACCGATCAGTGGGAAAGCACCCAGGTCATGCCCGCCGACCTGCTGTTCCAGAAAAGCCCCGTCGAAGCCGTTGTGTTCCGGTTGGAGAAATCAGATGCCGACCGGCTCCGGTTCCCCGCCGAACTGATTGCCGGTGAAATTCGCGGGGAGCAGGGCCTGACGGGTTTCTCGGCCAAGTTCCGCGAGCAGGGCTGGGTCATTTTGCCCGCCGAACTGTCGGCCATGTACAAGAACCTGTTTCTGAACATCCTGACGGCGTCCATCGGGCTGGAGCACCTCTATCCATCGCGCCCGGCGCTGCTGGCCGAGGCTGAGCGGGTGGCCTTAGCGGCTATGTTGCCGGAGGACGAAATCCGTAAGTTTTTCGGACTGCGGCTGTCGCGCTTCCCGGATAGTTTCCGCAGCGAGGTCGTCAACTACTACAACCTGCCGTTCGATTACGTCCTGAAGCGGGCCAATCACGCCGGGCTGGTATCGGAGCAGGTCATCGAGGAGTCGCGCAGCATCCAGCCCCTGCGCTCCACCATCCTGCGCCGTCCCCAAAGCAGTCGGGCCGCGTAGGTCGGCGGTCCCGCTCCGGCCGGTGCGCCGATGCGATACCGGTCGTCACGGCCGCGCAGGTTGGCGGCTGTCGGGCCGGAGCGGCCATTATCAGCCCACCCCTTCAGGGTTCTCATAGTTCATTTACCGTTCATACGCTGATGAATGAACGTAACGGTTTTTGCGCTTATTTAGCCGGTTGGATACCCTTACGTAACTGACTGGTCTTTTTATGTACTTACTTTCCCGAATTCTGACAGGATTGGGCATTGGTTTTATACTTGTGGCCCTCGTCCTGCACGTGCTGGCCAAAAGCGGACGCGAGACCGAACTCAGCGATTTGAGTGCCCTCAAAAAGACCGTGCTTCTGTCGAGCAGTTCGTTTCCTCCCAACGGCGACATGCCCGTCAACTGCACGTGCAAAGGAAAAGAACTGTCGCCCGCCCTGCTGTGGGAAGGCACCCGTCCCGAAGTCGAATCCTACGTAGTGCTGACGACTGACTACGACGTGCCGATGCCCGCTTTCCGGCTCTATAACCTGTCGCACTGGGTGGTCTATAA
>JAYTAC010000808.1:0-2480 GCA_043737755.1 Spirosoma sp. | reverse complement strand
CACCCTTACGAGCGGGTCGCTCAGCGCGGACCCGGCCGGGGTCGAGGTTACGGGAACGGACGGGGTAATGGCGGCTACGGACCGAACCGGTATTAATTGTAGAGTCAAAACGGGGCCGCCCGAGCGGTCAGAAGTCGCTGACGCTGGAACACTACCAGTGTCAGCGACTTTTGACTTTTGACTTTTTTCGTTCGTAATTTTCCGAGAAACTCATACCCCAACCTTGTATGTTCATCCGTCAACGAATCAACCGAACCGGCGCGATGCTGGCCTTCGCTGCTACGGCGGCATTGGCCCAGCCGCCCGCGACCCCAGCCAAAATGACCCGGAACCCGTTTCTAATTCCCTACGCGACGCCCCATCAGACGGCCCCGTTCGACAAAGTTAAAAACAGCGACTACCTGCCCGCTCTCACCGAAGGACTCGCCCAGGGCCGTAAAGACGTAGCCTCTATCGTCAACGATCCGGCAAAACCAACCTTCGAGAACACCATCGTCGCCCTCGAACGGTCGGGCGATCTGCTCGGCCGGGTAACGTCGGTGCTGTTCAATCTCAATAGTGCCGAAACCACGCCTGAACTACAGAAAATCGTTAAGGAAGCGTCGCCGTTGCTGAGCGAGTATGGTAATGACATCACGCTGAACGAAAAGCTGTATGCCCGCATCAAGTTAGTTTACGAAGGGCGGGGCGGCCTGAAACTCGACGCCGAGCAGGCCATGCTGCTCGAAAAAGCGTATAAACGGTTCGCCCGCAACGGAGCCAATCTCGACGCGAAAGGCAAAGAGCGACTGCGGGCCATCGACAAAGACCTGTCGCAACTGTCGCTTCAGTTCGGCGAGAACGTGCTCAACGAAACCAACGAGTTTATGATGCCCGTGACCGATGAGAAAGCCCTGGCCGGTCTGCCCGATTACGTCCTCGAAGCCGCCAAAGCGACCGCAAAACAGAAGGGTAAAGAGGGGTATGTGTTCACGTTGCAGGCTCCCAGCTACGGGCCGTTTATGCAGTACGCCGATAATCGGGAACTGCGCCAAGAGCTGTATATGGCCTTCAACGGGCGCGGTTTTCATGGCGACAAGAACGATAACCAGGCCATTATCGGCAAGATCGTGAACCTGCGCTACGAGCGGGCTACCCTGCTGGGCTACCAAACCCACGCCGACTTTGTGCTGGAAGAAAGCATGGCCGGGTCACGCGGCAAGGTGCAGAGCTTCTTGGACGAACTGGTCACCTACGCCCGCCCCGCTGCCGAAAAGCAACTCGCTGAACTGACGACCTACGCCAAATCCCACGGCTTCAGCGACGACAAGCTACAGGCCTGGGACAACAGCTACTACGCCGAAAAACTCAAGAAAGAAAAATATGACCTCGACGACGAGACCTTAAAGCCTTACTTTAAGCTCGACAACGTGCTGAACGGGGCATTCACGGTCGCTAACAAACTCTACGGCATCACCTTCAACGAGCGAACCGACATCCCGGTCTACAACAGCGAGGTGAAAACATTTGACGTGTTCGACCGCGACGGTAAGTTTCTGGCGGTGTTCTACGGTGATTATTTCCCCCGCACCGGCAAGCGCAGCGGTGCGTGGATGAACGACGTTCAGGGCCAGAAAGTAGAGAACGGCACCAACGTCCGGCCGCACATCATCAATGTCTGCAACTTCACGAAAGCCACCGACACCAAGCCGTCGCTGCTGACGTTTTACGAGGTCACGACGCTGTTTCACGAGTTTGGCCACGGCCTGCACGGGATGCTGGCCAACGGTCAGTACGAAAGTTTGACCGGCACGAGCGTCCCCCGCGACTTCGTGGAGTTGCCTTCGCAGATGATGGAAAACTGGTGCTACGACCCCGACGCCCTCAAACTCTTCGCGAAGCACTACCAAACGGGCGAAGTAATCCCGAATGAGTTGATCGAGAAGATTCGTGCCAGCCAGAACTTCTTAGCGGGACTGGCTAACCTGCGGCAGTTGCGTCTGGGCCTGACGGATATGTACTACCACGGCCAAAAACCAACCGGCGAAAGCATCACGGAAGTCGAAAACCGGGTCGATTCGGTGGCGAATCTGTTCCCGCGCGTCAAAGGAGTTGCCGTCAGCCCGGCGTTCTCACACATTTTTGCGGGCGGCTACTCGGCGGGGTATTACAGCTACAAATGGAGCGAAGTGCTGGATGCCGATGCGTTCGAGTTCTTCAAAGAGAAAGGTGGCCTGGAAAACAAAGCAGCCGCCGACAGTTTCCGCAAAAACGTCCTCGAAAAAGGTGGCAGCGAAAAACCAATGGAACTGTACAAAAAATTCCGAGGCCGCGAACCTTCGCCCAAAGCGATGCTGCGCCGAAGCGGACTGATTTTGTAAGGTAGTACGCAGCCAGAAACAGCCCCGGTGGAGATGATCTGCTGGGGCTGTTTTATGAGGTCAGTCCGGTCAATTTCGGCACCTTTGCCCTGCTTTTTCTGTTCTATTTACGTATCAAAT
>JAYTAC010000807.1:0-6164 GCA_043737755.1 Spirosoma sp. | reverse complement strand
GCATCGGGGTAGCGTTTGAAGACCTCGGCCATGAACCGGGGCTTGCAGGCAGCGGCAAACTCCATTGGGGTATAGGTCGCTGACAGACTCGTCAATGCATCGGCGGGCAATACCGCATCGAGGGGCAGCAGCGGGTAGGGCGGCACGAAACCGGCGGGGAGGTGGGCCGGGTCGTCAGCTAAGCCAATCAGAAACGGCTCCGGCGCATTGGTCTCGCCCTTATCGTGCGACAGGCTGTCGCCAAGGGCAAAAGCCTGGGGAAGCTGGCGGATGGTGGCGATGGTTACGAACACGGGGGCAAAGCTAATTTATTCGAGCAAATCGCCCAAAGCGGCTAAATAAGGCGCGAACCAGTTGGCCGACACGTCGGCATACCGCTGGTAGTTGCCCTGCCGAAAACTCCGCAGCACGGGCAGCAGCCGCTGCATCCGGTCGTCGGGCAGGTGGCTACGCATGGTGAAATGGGCCAGCCGCCGACGCAACTGAGGCATGCCGGGGGCGTTGGCGGGGACGTGTTCGGCCAGAAGCCGGTTGATGGTGGCCAACTGAGCCTGTTTGTTGCGGAGGGGAGCTAATTTCTGGGCGCGGTGGCGGGCGACACGATCCCGCAGCCGGACGCGCTCTTTAGGTTCTTCCTGCCGCACCCCCACCTGCTGTTGCTGGTGAGTGCGGTAGAGCTGGAGGGGCTTGTCGATAAAATGAATGACGGAGTGAGCCGCCGACACCAATCCAAGCCAGCCATCGTAAATGTAGCCCGGAATCTGGTCAGGGATGGGGAGCAGCGTGGCCAGAAACGACCGCCGGATCACCGTGGCGCAGCCCATCACGCGGTTGCCGTCGAGCATGATTTCCATCGACTCCCCCGAAAGCCACCGCTGCTGGGTCTCGTCATCAAACCGAATCCACTCCCAAAACCGGTTTTGGCGACCCTGTAGCTGCTCGTCGGTAACCCACGCATCGCAGAAAGCAAGCTGGGCGGCCGGGTGGTCGGCCATGTGCCGGGCCATGACGCTGATTTTTTCGGGAAACCAGAAGTCGTCCTGGTCGCAGATGAAAATCAGGTCGCCCGTGCAGTGCCGCATCACCCGCTCGAAGTTTTTGTTGTAGCCCAGCCGCTCTTCGTTCACCAAAATACGAACGGGAAACGGGGCCTCGGCCGCTAATCGATGCAGCAGGGCCACGGTGCCGTCGGCCGACTGGTCGTCGCAGATTACGACTTCGTCGGGCAGTTGCTGCTGGTCGAGGATGCTTTGCCACTGGGCGAGCAGGTACGCTTCGCCGTTGTAAGTGCAAAGGGCAACGGAGCAGGTAAGTGGGGCCGGAACAGCCATACGATAGGTTAAATTTGGTAGCCATAACGGGCGAAAACGGTCCGCCAGTAGTCTGTTTCGTGGATGTCCCAGGCGTGACACCCGAAGGGCAGGCGGCCGTTGTTGTAATGGTCAATGGCCCACTTTGGGTAGAATTCGACCGAAAAGTGCAACGCTTTTCGGTAGGACGGAATTCGCAGTAGTGGCCAGTAGCGATTCACTTCGATGCCCCAGAACACGTCTTCGTTGTACTGGTACTGGTGAATGTGCTCGTAGTCGGCGATCTTTTTGCGGAACCGGCGCAGGCACCGCAGCATGGCCGGAATGCGCCGGAGCGATAGTCCTCCGTTGCCCACTCCATTCAGACTTATAATTTCGCGGGGTGTCACCTTATCGGCCTTTTTCAGGTCGAGCAGCGTGGCCGCCCGTTGCCGGATTTGAAACGAAATACGCCCCCGCCAGCCCGTTACGTCCCGATCCCGAAGCCACGGGGCACCGATGTAATCGTACCCCTGCCGACACCAGTCGGCTAACTCATCGGTAAAGACAAACGCATCCAACTGGTGAATCAGTATGTACTCGACATCGGCAAACGCGCCGTAAAACTGTTCAGAAAGCATCAGCCGGTTGTAGCTCTGAATGCCGGAGAAATACGCATCGTCGAACGTTCGGGTCTGTAACGTTGGGCAGAATTGGCGGTAGCGTGACACATCGAGCGAATGAGGAGCCGCCAAACAGATTGGATACGCACCCAGCACGCGCAGGCACTGCGTGAGCGAAACACGCTCGTAATCGGTTAGTTCGGGCTTATAAACGGGAATAACCACCGCAACGCTCACCGGGGAGTGCTTCATGCGAGTTTCGGCTGGCCCAATTGCTGCTCCACTACCCGTTGCACAGTGGCGTAGGGCAGTTCGGCGCAGGGGCGACCGGGATTGTTTAGAATGGTAACGCCTTCACCGCGTTTATAGCGGCCTGAATACGTCAGATAATTGGTGAAATCGAAAAGCTGACCCTGCAAAATGATCCCGGTTGTGCCCCCCGCGTTGGCCATGTGGGCCGGACCGCTCTCGATACCGACGAACAGCCGTGCCTGCCGGATGGCCTCGGCCGTTTCCAGCAGACTCAACTGCCCGCACAGGTTCCGAAAACGCGGGTGCTGCCGGGTCACCACGGGGTTGACGCCCACTTCAATAATGGAATACGGGTATGTTTCGAGCAGCCAGCCAACGAGCCGGTTCCAGTGGTCGGTGGGCCAGTCGCGCATGATGTGACTCGACTGACAGTGGATGACGATGGGTGAATCAGCGAGGTTCAGGGCGGCCACCTGCCGACCAACCGCTTCGGGAATGTACATTCGGGGGTCGTCGGTGAGGGCGGGCAGTCCGGCGGCCTGCGAGAAGGTGTACAGCAAATCGCCCCGGTCGAGGTAGTTATCGAAGGTCAGTCCGATGTGGTCGGCGGTGGGGTTAACAGGGTCTTCGGTGCAGTATTTGCACTTGCGGTGGGAGATGTGCATGTTGTAGACCACGTCGTAAATGCCCGACCGAAGCAGCCACACGCGTTCGCCGGGGCATTTTTCCACTAAATAACCATCGAGGTCCGGGTGGTGCCTGACCAATTCGACGTAGGGTTCGCGCACCACCCAGATGATGTAGCCGTCGGGATGGAGCCGACGGACCTCGCGGGCCACCGGCTCACAGGCAATGATGTCGCCCATCTGCTCCGAAAGAATGATGGCGATCAGCGGGCGGTTGCCCGTGCGGAGTTTCAACTGGCGCAGGTGGAGGTATTTGAGTGCAAACGACCAGAACTTCCCCACAATGTGGATGTACTTATGAAACCGGTATGTCCACAGCGACTTGAAGCGCGACCCTGACATCATAATTACTTGGATTCTAACAGCGCAATAATCTGGTTGAACGGCTGGTTGAGCACCCGCCGGACCCGCTGATACCGCAGCACCACCGGGGGTTTGATGTAGACGCACGGGTACTGCCGGTACTGCTCGTTGTGGTTGGCCAGCAGCCGCTGTCGGTACAGGTCAAACAGCGGCTTTGCATCGGGGCGTTCCACAAACGAATAGCGCGTCTGGTAGGTAGAGATGTCGTCGGGGCGGTAAGGGTTGTAACCGCTGTAATGAAAAAACTGGAGCGGTGCCGACTGTGTTTCCGGCGTGGCCATACCGGGCTGGTTATCAACGCACCATCGTCCGGTTTCGTCGGTCCTGAACCACCGCTCGTGCAGGTTCCAGTAGGCGACGTTGTAGCCGGGGTGGTGCTCAATGAGTACGTTGTCGTGGTAAACGGGCGCGAAGTTAACCCAGTGCTGGTCAACGAACAGGCCCGCGCACAAGTCGATCCGGCACTCGTAAACCAGCCGCTCTTTCCACCAGTTCACAAACTGCCGGGCGGTGGCGTCCCGGCGCAGGCCGATGAAGCCGAGGTTATAGATACCCGTGTTGAGATGGTGCTGCTCATTGGGCCGCTCCCAGTCGGGCGTGGGCGAACAGCAGTGGGGCGTCAGCACCATGCTGTAGGTCGTCAGGTCCCGGTTTAGTTTGGTCAGGGGCTGATAGACGATGATGTCGGGATCGAAGTAAATGATCCGGGTGGCGTCCGGGTAATTGTCGTACAGGTAGTCGATGTAAAACGGTTTCACGGCCGTGTTCAGCTCCGTGATGTCGTAGCGGTTGCACATGGCCGCAAAGTCAGGAATACCAATCCGGTCCACCTCCAGCATCGGGTAGGGTGGCACGAGATCGGCGGACAGATTGGCCTGACTCAGTTTGTCGACCAATCCAATGACGTACCGGTAGTCGGGGTTAGTCGCGCGGAGCGAGTCGCCGAGGGTTCGGGCCTGCGCCAGATAATTGACCGAACAGATGGTGAAAGCGAGGGTCATGGGTAGTATTTCTGGAGTAAACGCGCCACATACTGCTCCGGTTGCCAGTTAGAACCGGGCGTCATCAGTTGGTCACTGAGGTCATCGGCCGACAGGGTGAATGGTACGCCCTTATCGACAAGTTCATACTGCGCCCGCTGACCCGTGTGCGCTTCGATGGCCTGCACGAGGGCCAACGGACTCACAGAGTGTGGGTTAGCCGCAAGAATCGTGTGGTTCCAGGTCGTTGGGTCAGCGATACAGTGTGTCACTACCCGGTACATGTCGTCGAGGTCAATCAGGTTGCGGTTGGCGTGTTGCCAGATCGTGAAGGGTTCATGGCGATGGATGCGGTCTACGAAAAAATTCAGCACCGTGTGCGGATTGCCCGGCCCGCCCACCACGTTCGATGCCCGCACGAGCAGGTGGTTCGCGGCCCGTTCGCTGATGAGTTGCTCCAGTTCCAGTTTGTGCGTCACGTAGGGCGATCCCTGCTCGGTGGGGTCTTTTACGCTGGCCGTGCTGAAATATACGAACAGGTCGCCGGTGGTCTGACGCAGCGTTTGCTCCACCAACTGCCGTTCGCGGGCGAAGGGTTCGGGACGGGTTTCTTTGGAGTTGGAAACGCCCGACGCGAAAATCACGACGTCGCTCCGTCCCGCGAAGTCGCCGAACCGCCGGGCAATCATTCCGTTACCGACTACCATGCTGAACGGGGGTTGGCCGGGCGAGTACCGAATCGAGTTGCGCCAGCAGGTGAGGAACCAGCACCGCAACGTCGTGGCGCATGGCTCGCTGGTAGAAAATAGCCCCCAGCCGGTCACGTTCCGGCTTATTATCGGCTAATCGGGTAACAACCCCGGCCATTGCTGACAGGTCTAAATACGGCACCAAACAGCCCGTGTCAGTCCCGACGTAGTCCGGGCTGCCGCCCGACTGCGCAAAGCACAGCACCGGGTTGCGGTTCAGACCCGCTTCCAGAATCACGAGCGGGTAGGGGTCTTCGCGGGAGGTCAGCGTAAACAGATCGAAACAGGTCACGTAATCCAAATAGTCGCCACCGGGGGGCAGCAGGTGAACGCGGTCGGCGATGCCCATCCGGGCGAGGTCGTAGTGCAGCCGCCCGCTTTCTTCGCCCGAATCGTGGACGCCCACCCACACGAAATACGTGTCGGGACGGGTGTTGAGCACCTGCCGGGCCACGAGCAGAAACAAATCCACGCCTTTGCGCCACTCGGCGTTGCCGCAGCCGCCCACCACCACGGCGTCGGCCGGAATACTCAGCCGCAGCCGCACCGCCCGCCGGTCCACGGCCGCGAGTTTGGTCAGCAGCGTTTGGGTGTGCATCAGCGAATTCAGTACCGACGTGTTGGTGGTGGTCAGCCTATGGTGGTCAATAAGGTTTTGCCGAACGGCTTCCGACCCGCAGAAAACATGACTGACGCGGGCCAGTTCGTACGCCAGATCGTCGGGCCGGGCGTAGATGCGAATCGACGTTTCGAGTTCGTGGACGTAGAGCGCAAACGGCAGTCCCAGTGGTTCCAGCAGCCGAAGCAGTCCCCCGTTGGCGATGGTGTTGGCTATAATGCCCTCATACCCCGCATCTCTGATTTGCTGCAATAGATCACCCGAAATAGTCTGCTCCCCGTTGCCGGGCTTACCCACGCCCAATTTGGCCAGCAGACGTCCTGCGGTCAGGCGACTTGGTATCGGCGGAGCGGGCGCGAATACCCGATAGACTGTTGTAACGCGCTCATAATCGGGCAGCAGCGGGCCACCGTCACCGAGTACCAAGCCGGTTCTGACCCCGATTTCGCGGAGGTACGTCAGCAGGTGCAGGAGCAGGTATTGGGCACCGGCGCGGTTGGCGTCGTGACCGATGAAGAGGAGCGTTTTCAGGAGTCAGTTTGTGGTTTGTCGTTCGTGGTTTGTCGTTTGTGGTTGGCTGACGCGTCTGTTCATACGCGTCAG
>JAYTAC010000806.1:0-2489 GCA_043737755.1 Spirosoma sp. | reverse complement strand
TTGGGCGGACGCGGGCCAATTCGGCGATGGTTTTCTGGGGCATCACCATGTAGGCTGTTGCTCCGTGTTCGCCCGCTTTGTCGTTGCGCCACTTCATCAGCGCATTGTACAACCCGTTGCCGCGTGAGTCATTATTCGATGCGCTGACCTCTCCTTTCCGACGTTCGGGGCGGAAGTCGAGTTCGGCGAGGTTGCGGGTTTGCAGGTAGGCTAGCGCATCGAAGCCGTTGCCGATCCCGGCAAAACAGCGCGACTTGCTGAACAATTCTTTTTCCAGTTCGTCCATCGCTTCGAGCAGCGATTCACGCACTTGTTTATTGTCGGTGTCGGTCGGGCATCGTTGCAGCAGCGGCACCAACTCGTCGGTCAGCAGTGCCTTGAAATATGGCCCCGACTTGCGGACGCGCTCCTGCAATGGCTCGTTGGCTTCGGGCAGGGCGTCACTGTTGAAATACGTGGGCAGTTGCTGCACGAACCGGCGCGACACGTCGCGTGCTCTGGTTTGGAGCGTGTCGGTCAGTTGGGTCAGCAGCGGCATCAATTCGTCAGACAGGCTACCGGCGTGTTCGTTGGCTACCCGGCGGCAGCGATACGCTAAGGAGTGCGCGGTCTCGAACGAAAACAACTCCTGCAACAGGCTTTCCTGATTCGTGCGTTTGGAGTCGTGCAGGTGCTGCTCGGTGGGCGTTTGCTGCTGCACCTGCTCGTGGAAATCTTCTAATGTCGGCTCGGTTTTGATGCTGTGCGACGGGATGGGCGTTCGCAACACCAGCCCGCCGAGGGTTTTGCAGCGGCTCAAGGCCACATACACCTGCCCGTGCGCAAAAGCTGCCGACGCGTCGATGATGGCTTTCTCGAACGTCAGACCCTGGCTTTTGTGGATCGTGATGGCCCAGGCGAGTTTGAGCGGGTATTGCGTGAACCGCCCGATCACGTCGCTTTTGATTTCTTTAGTAGCCGGATCAATGGTGTAGCGCGTGTTCTCCCAATCGACGCGACCAGCGTAAATCATCTGCCCGTCCGAGGTGGCTTTGACGTGAATCAACTCGTCATCAATGGCCGTGATGCGTCCGATTTTGCCGTTGTAGTACAGCTTCTCCCGCGAGATGTCGTTTTTAATGAACATCACCTGTGCTCCTACTTTCAGCTCTAATTTGGCTTCCGTGGGATACATATTTTCGGGAAACTCGCCCTCGGTGGTGGCCGTGAACGTGCGTACTTTCGGCTTCAGCGACAGTAGTTTCTGACTGTTGATCTGCTGGGCGGTGTTGTTGTGGGTCGACAGCGTGATGTAACCCTCGTCGTCGGCGGGCGTAAAATCGGGAATGTATCGCTCGTTGAGTTCGGCAAACTGTTCGCGCGTGATGGTCTTCTCCCGGACGCCGTTGAGCAGGTCGATGAATCGCTGATCGGACTGCCGGTAGATGTGCGTCAGTTCGATGGAGACGTACGGTATCTGGCGCAGGGCGCGGCTCCCAAAAAAATAGCCCGTATCGTAGTACGGTCGCAGGATTGCCCAGTCGTCATCGCGGATAACGGGCGGTAGCTGCTGCATGTCGCCGATGAGTAGTAACTGCACCCCACCGAAGGGTTGTCCGTTGCCCCGGTAGCGACGCAGTACGTCGTCAATACCATCGAGCACGTCGGCGCGGACCATGCTGATTTCGTCGATCACGAGCAGGTCGAGGGTGCGGAGCAGGTTTATTTTCTCGCGGCTGAACCGACGCGCTTCTTTCTGGACCGCGCCCGGCACAATGGGGCCAAACGGCAGTTGAAACAACGAGTGAATGGTGACGCCCCCGGCGTTAATGGCCGCCACACCCGTTGGCGCGACTACGGCAAGCCGTTTGGCGTTCGACTGCTTGACCTGGTGCAGAAACGTAGTTTTGCCGGTTCCAGCCTTACCCGTCAGGAAAATATTCCGGTTAGTATGCAGAACAAAATTGGTGGCCAGATTGAGTTTTTCGTTTGCGGGGGCAGGCATGATACGGCAGATAGATGGTGCACAAATTTACAGGTTTTGGGAGACGAATTGGCCCGCAACTGGCGACTAGCTCCCAGTTACCCCCGACTTATTTTGGTAACCCCGGTGAGTATTTGCGTTCGTTCGCGTTGTACTTTTGACCGATTGGACACTACGCATTAACCGGCAATTAACCGACGATTCTAACACGATTTACCATGAATATTGGCGATAAAGTCCGGTTGCTGCGGGCGAAAGAACAGGGTGTCATCGCGCGGTTTCTGCCCGGCGACATGATTGAAATTGAGATTGAAGACGGCTTCCGTATTCCGGTGATGCGTTCCGAATTAGTGTCCGTCTCGCCGATGGAAGCCGAGCGGCTGCTGAAAACCAGCACCTTCGCCCCGCAAAAACCAATGGCGGCAACGGCCCCGGCCATCCTGTCGAATCAGGGCATCTATCTCGCGTTTGTCCCCGTTAACGACCGCGAGTATACGTTGCACCTGATCAACAACACCGACTGGGA
>JAYTAC010000805.1:0-2494 GCA_043737755.1 Spirosoma sp. | reverse complement strand
AACACGCGGCCCTCGGCCAACTGATTGCCGACTGTCGGTTCGACACGGTAATTCTGGCCGGGCAGGACATGAAATTTGCCCTCGGTGCGCTGCCCGATGCCTACTACATTCCCGACAAGTTTTCGCTCCACAACTGGCTTATGGACCACCCCATGACCGACACCCACGTGCTGGTCAAAGGGTCGCGGGGCATGAGTTTGGAGAGTGTTGTGCCGTTTTTGTAAGATTCACCGTCAACTTTGTCCGGCGGTGTCTCGAACAGCATCCTGCTGTTTCTGTAATAGTCGTTAAATCAGTTCATTAGCCAAATAGCAGGATGCTATTTGAGACACTACCCCTTACCATCACTCGCTGTGCGATACATCATTTGTCTGTTGCTGCTTACCCTCACTGTCCGGGCATCCGGGCAAACGGCCCCGTTCGAGAAAGAGATTCTGGCGTTTGAAACGCAGGACCGGCAAACCCCGCCCCCATCCGACGTTATTCTGTTTACGGGTAGCTCGTCTATCCGGTTCTGGAGCGATCTACCCGCTTATTTTCCCGACAAGACGGTGCTGAACCGAGGTTTCGGCGGCTCCCAACTGAGCGACATGCGGTATTTTGCCGACCGTGTCATCGTGCGGTATCAACCCAAACAAATTGTGCTGTACGCCGGAGAAAACGACATCGCAACGGGCAAGCAAACCGCCCGCCAGACCTACGCCCGCTTCGTTGATCTGTTCCGCTACGTCCGAAAGAAATTGCCCGGTACGACGTTCACCTGCATTTCCATCAAACCCAGCCCGTCGCGCCGACGGTTTCAGCCGACCATGAACGACGCGAACCGGCTCATCGGCCGGTTTTTAGCGAGACAATCCAACGCGCAGTTTGTGGACATTCGGCCTGCTATGCTCAATCCCGACGGGCAGCCCGAGGGCACACTGTTCCGGCCCGACAGTCTGCACATGACCGAGAAAGGTTACCAGCGGTGGGCACCGGTGCTGCGGCCGTATCTGAAATAGGTGAATTATTCTTTTATGCCTTCGTAGACGGGTTTGTAGGCAACGGCGTCGATGACGATTTTGGCGATGATCTCGCGCATGATTTCCGACGAACCACCGGCAATGGTACCCACCCGAACGTCGCGGTAGGCGCGGGCAATGGGATAATCCTCCATGTAGCCGTAGCCGCCGAAAAATTGCAGGCACGTATCCACCACGCGCTTCTGCATCTCCGACGTGGCAAGTTTGGCCATCGAACATTCCTTCACCACCACGTCGCCCTGCGTGAAGAGCCAGCACGTGTGGTAGACGAACTGCCGGGCCATCTCGATTTCGGTGGCGACGTCGGCAATTTTATGGCGGATGGCCTGAAACGTCCCGATCTTCCTGCCGAACGCTTCCCGCTCGTTGAGGTACGCCAGTGTCCAGTCGAGGGCTAATTGCGCCCCCGAAACGGCCATTACAGCCGCCACTAACCGTTCGAGTTGCAGACTTTCCATGAGGTAATAAAAGCCCCGGTTCTCCTGCCCGATCAGGTTTTCGACCTGCACCCGCACGTCGTCGAACCGGATTTCGGCGGTGTCGGAACTGTGCCAGCCCATTTTATTGAGCTTGGTGCGGGTGATGCCGGGGCTGTCCAGATCGACCACCAACAGGCTTATTCCGCCCGTTCCGGCGTCGATTTTCGTCTTGACCACGAGCGTAGCAAAATCGCCGTAAGTGCCGTTGCTGATGAACGTTTTGGCCCCGTTGACGACGAACGTATCGCCCGCGTCGGTGCGGACAGCAGTGGTGCGGATGGCCGATACGTCGGAGCCGGTGTCGGGTTCGGTGATGGCCAACGCAGCCACTTTCTCGCCCGCAATGGCCGGGACCAGATAGCGTTGTTTGAGTTCGTAGCTGCCCGCTTTGGCGATGTGGTTGATGGCCATGTACTCATGAACGCTGACCGCCGTGGTGAAGCCGCCCATGCCACAGCGGGCTAATTCTTCCAGAAACACGACCGAGTACCAGAAATCGGCGTCGACGCCCCCAAACTCATCCGGGAAGGGCAGTCCGAGGTAGCCCAATTCGCCCATCCGCCGGAAAACCGACACCGGAATTCGCCGGTTAGTTTCCCATTCGTCGGTGTGCGGAATCACTTCGGTGTCGATAAACTGCCGGACGCTCTGCCGGAATAAGTCGTGCTCTTCGGCAAAATACAGCGAGGGTCGTTTCATGGCGTTGGCAATTGAATTGGTGTAATCAGTGCCCAAGAGTGGGCCATATCAAAGGTAAGCAGCGGGGCCGGAACATAAAAAGCGGGGGGCAGCGACAAAACATTTCCGAAACAGCGGTCGTTAAACGGGCGTACTACCATTTATACAGTCTATGTTTAACTCAATTTCCAAATCAGTACGCGTAACCGCTTTTCTTCTACTTTTCGTCAGTCTGTCAACGACTTACGCCCAGCAGCGATTCAGTGCCGGACCCCGCCTTGGCTTGAATTTGTCTAATTACTGGGGCAACGCCGA
>JAYTAC010000804.1:0-6186 GCA_043737755.1 Spirosoma sp. | reverse complement strand
TCAGCCGCTTGTAAACCGACAGGTCTGAATCGGCAACGGTGCCCCGTTGGGTAATCCCCGCGTTTTGAAATACGTAGTCGATACGCCCGAAGCGTTGCCGTACCGTCTCGACATGGGCGGGAATGCTTCCTGTGTCGGTCACATTCATCGGCAGTACCAACACGTCGGATTCGGGCAGGCCGGTTTGAGCAGCCACGCGCTGTAATTCGGCCGTCCGACGAGCCGACAGAACGAGCTTGGCCCCCTGCCTGGCAAGGGCCAATGCCACGGCTTCGCCAATGCCCGACGAAGCACCGGTAATCCAAATGATCTTGCCGGAGAAGCTGCTCATAAGTTGGTGAGTTTTAGGTCGAAAAATCAACGCGTCCGTCTGCGCTGCCCACGGTCAGCGTTACGGTTGCCCCAATCGGCAGGGACAGATTGTGTTCGACGTGACCGGCCGGAAAATCGAACAGCACGGGATACTTGTAACCGGCGACGGCGTCGGCAATGATCTGGTAAGCGTTTTTGCCGAACGGCAGCGATGAATTGACGCGCATGTCGGTGAACTGCCCGACTACCAGCCCGGCCAGATTGGTCAGCCGCCCGGCCCGACGTAACTGCGTCATCATCCGGTCGAGCGAAAAAAGCGTTTCGTCAATGTCTTCGATAAACAGAATCGTATCCGAAAAGTCAACGTCGGTAGCTGTGCCAATCGAATTGACCAGCATAGTGAGGTTGCCGCCCACCAGCGGCCCCGTTGCCTGTCCCGGCCGGTTGAGCGGATGAACCGGCACGACATACTGCGCCGGACCTTCGCCAAAGAGCCACTGCCGGACCGATTCCAGCGATTCGGCCCGGCTGGGCTGACCAAACTGACGGGCCATCAACCCGTGCAGACTACCAATGTTGTGATTGTAGAGCAAGCTGAGCAATACCGTTACGTCGCTGAATCCAACTAACCACTTCGGATTCGCCCGCAGGCCCGTCAGGTCGAGACCGTCGGCAAGGCGGTAGCAGCCGTAGCCTCCGCGTGTGGCAAACACGGCCCGAACGTCGGGGTTGTCGAACAGCCGTTGCAGGTCGGCCCGGCGGAGGTCGTCGGAACCGGCAAACGGCCCGTCGATGGCGTGCAGGCTGTCGCCTTCAATCACGTTTAGCTGCCAGTCGTTGCGTAGAATGCACAGACCCTCGGCGAGTTCGTCGTACGGAAACCAACTGGCGGGCGATACGACGCCGACCTTATCGCCGGGCTTTAGAAAAGGAGGGAAAATCATTCTCTGTTTAATTGAGCGGGGCGGGGTTGGTGTCGTCCAATCCTTCCAGGTCGACGGTTACCATGCCCGCCCGGTCGCCGTCGAACATCGGCCGGAATTTTTGGCCCCAGCTTATTTCGTCGTACCGGTAGGAGTAGCGGCTGTGGACCATTTGCGAAAACGTGTCGTCCATTGCCCGGAACAGAATCAGGAATTCGGCGTCCGATTCGGCGAGGTCTTCGGGTGCGCAGCCGTGAAGCGGGCTTTCGGCCGTGATGGGGTGAACCAGTGTCCAGTTCGTCGGGAAGAAGTTAACCTTGTTTCGCTCTAAGTTCAGGCTGTAGTACCGGCGGTATCGGGTGCCGTCGGGTTTGGTTTCGAGCCGCGACAGTGACACGTCTACCTGCACGTCGATGAGTTGGTTGGCGCGGGCGTTGATGATGCGGAACATCCAGCCGTTAACGTCTAAATACGGCGCGAAAACGGCCTGCTTCGAGAAATGTATGTGGGCTACCGGCCGCGAAAATCGCCCATAGAGCAAACCCGTTGCCAGCGCAAAGGCCAGCAGACCCAGCATCGACTCGAAAGCAGCAATGGCACTGGTCAGGAAACTGTTGGGCGCAATATGGCCGTAGCCGACTGTGGTGAGGGTTTGTGCACTGAAAAAAAAGGCTTTCCAGAACGGACCGTTGAAAACTGCATCGTCGGCTCCTTTCAGATTTTCGGTCCCGACCAGCACGTAAATACTGGCGAACAGAACATTTACGACCAAATAAAAGAGAAGCACCCAGCCCAGAAATTGGGTCCAGCCCATAGTGATGAGCCGGTTGTACAGATTCAGCCGGTCCCAGAAGGATTCATTGATGCGGCTGATGTTGAAACTGCCGTCTTTGTTGACGAGCCGCCCGTAGCTGTCGTTGAGTTTGGTGCCGAAGCCCAGGTCCTGCCGCTGCTCTTCCTGCTGCACCAAGCGGCTGTTGGCACCGTGCAGGTTGCCGGGCGCGGGAGTGGTTGTTGCCTGCGCTGTTTCTACTTTCATAAGTGTCTGCATTTTATGGCCCTTACTGCGTCTGAAGGACAACATTAAGTCAAGTTTAATTCATCCCGGTAGCAGACGTTAAGTAGATATACTTACTTTAGCCGGGAATTTGATTGGCCTGTTCGTAGCCTTCTGTTGAACCCATCCACCATGAATTTGCACCGGGGCCTGATTAGTTTGATCGTGCCAGCCTTCAACGAAGAAGAAAATTTGCCCGTTCTTGTCCATCGGCTCATGGCCGTCATGGAACCCTACGGAACCTACGAGATCTTAGTTATCGACGACGGCAGCACCGACCAGTCCCGCTACGTACTGCGGCAACTGAGCACTGCCTACCCGGTGGTCCGGTTTCTGTCGTTTTCGCGCAACTTTGGCCATCAGGTAGCCCTGCGAGCCGGGTATGAACACGCCCGTGGTGAGGCCGTTATTTGTCTCGACGCCGACCTTCAGCACCCGCCCGAACTGATTCCGGCCCTGATTGCCAAATGGCGCGATGGGGCCGAAGTCGTTTACACCGTCCGGCAGTCCGACCCGTCGCTGTCGTGGTTCAAGCGCATCACCTCAAAAACGTTTTATGGTCTGCTGCGCCGGGTGTCGAACCTGCAACTCGAAGACGGGGCCGCCGATTTTCGTCTCCTCGACCGGAAAGTGGTCGACACCATCAACCAGTTCAAAGAAAATGATTTGTTCCTGCGGGGGGCCATCTCGTGGGTGGGCTTCCGGCAGTGCCGCATCCTCTACCAGCCAGCCGCCCGCTACGCCGGTCGCTCCAAATATTCGTTTCGCAAGATGCTGAGATTGGCAGCAATGGGCATCACCTCGTTTTCCACGCGGCCGCTCTACTTGTCGGTGCTGCTCGGCTTCGGCATGTCGTTGTTTGCCGCGTTGTTTGGCGTGGAGGTGTTGTACGAATATTTTTTCACCGATGCCACCGTCTCCGGCTGGACAACATTGGTCGTGCTGGTGTCGCTCATCGGCGGGGTGCAGTTCATCATGATCGGGATCATCGGCGTATATTTGGGCAAGACATTTGTGGAGGTGAAGGGCAGACCGGCCTACATCATCGGCGACACGAGTGAGATTGAAGAGACCGTAACGACATGGGAAGGCCCAACCGAAGAAACACTATTTTATTCACCGTCGACGTCGAAGAGTTCGACACCGCCGTTGAGTTTGGACACGACATTCCCCTGAGCGAGCAGATTGCCGTTTCCACGCGGGGTTTGCGTCTGCTGGCCGACCGGTTCGACGCCGTGGGTGCCCGAACGACGCTGTTCACCACCGCTAACTATGCCCTCCACGAGCCGGACCTGATCCGGGAACTGTCTCAAAAACATGAGATTGCATCCCACGGCTACTACCACACGACCTTCGAGCCGGGCGATTTGCTCAAATCCCGATTGGCCCTCGAAAAACTCCTCAGTCGGCCCGTGACCGGTTTCCGGCGGGCCAAAATGGGCTACGTCGACCCGGTGGAGGTGCAGCGGGCGGGTTACGGCTACAACTCGTCGCTGCACCCGACCTGGCTGCCCGGCCGCTACAACCACTGGGGCGAACCCCGGCACCCGTTTCAGGAACTGGGCGTGTGGCAGGTGCCCGCGTCGGTGACGCCCACGCTGCGGCTGCCGCTGTTCTGGCTCAGCCTGAAAAACTTCCCGTTCGCTTATTACAAACAACTGTGCCGCCAAACGCTCCGCTCCGACGGTTTCCTGAACCTGTACGTTCACCCGTGGGAGTTCACCGATCTGTCGGCCTACGACAACATTCCGGTCTACGTTCGTCGTCATTCCCGCGACGCACTTCTGGACCAGGTCGAAAGCCTGCTGCGGTATCTGAAGCCGTTGGGCGAGTTCGGCACGATGGGCGAATTCGTTCAGCAACTGCCCGCCCGCTACCGCTGACCTCCCGCCCCGTTTTTGTGATACGATGTTGCCCGTTCTGTCCGTATGCTATCATTTTTCAGGAAATCAATCTTCAGCGATTACCGATTATTGTTTGGTCTGTATGCGCTCATTGCGCTGATTGCCAGCATCAAAACCGTTTTCCTGTTCGGATCCAACAACTACAAAATATTCTATTACTCGCTGGAGCACCTCAAGGCGGGGGTTAGTTTGTACAACGAATATCCGGCGCAGTACGAAGACCATTATCATTACGCGCCGACTTTTGCGGCTCTGTTCGCGCCCATTTTCGCCCTGCCTTACTCAGTGGGCCTGTTTTTGTGGCATTTTCTGTTTGCGGGCGTGTGGGTATTTGCTGTGTACCGGATGCCGCTGACGCACCGGCAGAAGGTGTTTGCCTATTGGTTTGCGTTGCAGGAAATGCTCACGGCCCTCACCAACAGTCAGACGAACCCGCTGATTGCCGCCATTCCGCTGTTCGCGTTTGTGTGTCTCGAGAAACGACAGCCGTTCTGGGCCGCGTTTCTGATCGTGCTGGGCTTCGACATCAAAATATACAGCATCGTGGCCGGAGCGTTGTTTTTACTGTATCCGCAGAAAGGCCGTTTTTTAGCCTACACATTGTTTTGGGGCGTTACGCTGAGTTTACTACCGCTGCTGTTTACGCCCCCCGCCAAACTGCTCTGGCAATACGAGAAGTGGTTTCGGCAGTTACTCATTAAATCGGACGGCGACAAATGGGCCAACACGTCCATTCACAAGCTGATTCACCTGACGATCTCGCCCGATATATCCACCGCCGTCATCGTTAGTTGCGGTATTCTGCTGTTCTGCACGGTCTATATCCACGTTCGTAAGTTTGGCGAACGGTCATTTCGGCTGCTGTTGCTGGCGTCGGTGCTGATTTTTCAGGTCATTTTCAACCCCGTTTCCGAGTCGGCGACCTACATTACGGCCGTGACGGGCGTCCTGATCTGGTGGTTCGTCAGCCCGCAAACAACCCTCGACCGGGTGCTGCTGATTAGCTGTTTTATCCTGACCGTGCTGTCGCCGAGTGACTTTTTTCCGGCCTTCCTGCGCGATCAGTTCACCCGGCCCTACGCCCTCAAAGCTCTGCCCTGCGTACTGATCTGGTTCCGGGTGTTATTTTTGATGCACACATCAACGCCGATTCGCCAGCCGCAACCCCAAACGGCACTCAACCCGTGAGTCACGCGGCCAACCACAAACAACAAACCACGTACATGACCGCAACCTGGCTCGATTTCTGGCAAAAAGAGAATGAATTCGATGACTCGATGTCGGCCAATTACGCCTACTTTTTAGCGCGGGTCGAGCAGTTCATTTCCCTGTCGCCGACCAAAAAAGTGCTCGACATTGGCTCCGGGCCGGGAAATCTGGAAGACGCCTGGCACGACCAGGTGGCCGAAATTCACGGGCTGGACATCTCCGAACGGTACAACGAAATGGCCCGCGCCAAACACGCTCATCACCCGAACGTGCATTTTCACGCCCTGCCCGCCGACGATTACCTGAACTTCAGCCCAATCGCCGGTCGCCGGTTCGACATTATCATCGTGATGAGCGTGGTGCAATACTATCGCAATGCCGCCGAAGTCGAGGATTTGCTGGCGGCTATCAAACAAGTAGCCGCGCCCGGTGCCAAAGCACTTATCTGCGATCTGATTGTGGAAGAAAGTGTGTTGAAAGACGTGCTGAGCATCATGGGCCGGTCGCTCCGGCAGGGGCAACTGCTGTCCATGCTGAAACTGCTGTTCCGGCTCCGGTTCTCGTCGTATTACGATGTCCGCAAAAAAAATGGATTTTTGGTGGTGCCGGAGCCGACGTGGTTGGCGATGTGCCGACGGCTGGGGCTGAACGCCCGCTTCGTGCCGGAGCCGCTGACGATGCAGCAGGAACGCCGAAACCTGCTGATTCAGTTTTGAGGTATCACGGGCGTTCCGCCGTTGCGGCTTCAGCCCGTATTTCACACAAATACGGGCTGAAGCCG
>JAYTAC010000803.1:0-2514 GCA_043737755.1 Spirosoma sp. | reverse complement strand
AGCGACACGGGTGCCCCGGCCACGTTGCTGATTTCGATGCGCGGGCTGCCCAGCGACAATACCCGGTTCCGGTTCCGGTTGAAAATAAAGGTCATATCTCAGGTTAAATCCTTCGTGCGCACCGGCACCACGTCGAGCATGATTTCGACTCCCTTGTTTTCCATCGTACCCACGTTCGTTACCAAACTAAGTCCGCCCGTCGAAGGAGATACGACGCGGTTGACCGTCAGGTCGCTGATGCGCTGTTGATAAGCCGTGATGCCGAGATTAATGCGGTCGTTGACGAACGACAGATCGGCTCCGAACTCAAGTTCGCGCATCCGCTCGGGCCGCACGGCCGGGTTAGCCAGCGTCGACGACGGAGTGATGGTGCTCTTGCCCAAAAACGCGATGGGTAAATACTGGTAGAAACGATCCGTCGGGTCGAGGGCCGTCAGGCCACCCGCGTCGCCGAACGATGCCCGCAACTTGGCCGCGCTGAACGCCTGCTTGAACGCCCCCTGCTGCCAGAAATCCAGGTCCGACAGCACCAATGAGCCGCTCACTTTGGGGTACAACTGGTTGGATTCGGATGCTGAGAAAATCGTGGAGCGGTCGCGCCGGATGGCCCCCGTGATGAAGGCTAAGTTGCGGTAGCCAACCGTGGCTTGGGCAAACTCACCGCTCAGGTTGTAGCGCGTCAGGCCGTAGCCCGCCCGCACCGTCGTGCTGGCGGCTCCGCTGACAGTTTCGATGAACGGAGCTAAGTTCTGCCCGTTGGCCTGGCTGAAATCCTGCTGGTTATACTGGTAGTTGAATCCGGCAATGAGTTTCAAACTCAGTTCTTTCGTCAGATCGCGCTGATAGGTGGCGTTGATGTCGGTGTTCAGTTGCAGCACCGTGTTGGTAGCCGAAGCCGCGAACCCAAACGGATACCGTTCGAGCGGCAGACCGGCCGTTGCCTGATACGGATACGGCCGGATGTAGCTGCGGCCCACCTGCCCGTAGGTGTCCACGCCGAGGATAGCATCGACGGTCAGGCCGCGCAGGGGCGTCAGGTTCAGTTGAATATCGTTGATGGTCCGGCTGACGGCCTGGGTGAAGTTCATATCCTCGACCGTCGACAGGGGATTGACCCGGCTTGGCTCCACGGCCCGCAGGTTTCCGGCGAGGTCGCGTTGCGTGACGTCGTAGATGTTATTGGTGATGTTGACCGAGTTGATGGGGCTGTAGAACACGTTGCCGTTGGCTTTCTCGTTGGCAAAGCTGTTCACGTAACTCAGCCCCACTGACAGTTTGGCCCAGTTGGTGAGCCGCTGGTCAAGGCGGGCGCGGAGGTTGTAGCGGGTGAAGTCCGTGTTTTTGATGATACCCTCGTTTTTCAGATACCCGAACGACACGTAGTAGCTGGTGTTTTCGCGCCCGCCCGCTACTGAAACCGTGTTGTCGGTGCCGTAGCTGGTTCGGAAAATCTGATCGAAGTAGTTGTAGCGCGTGACGTCGACAAGATTGGTGGCTAACTGCGTAGTAGCCCCGTCGCGGACGATGCCTACCGTTGTCGTGCCGGGGTTGGCCGCGATCTGAGCCGCCGAAATGCCGCCGATGGGGTGCAGCCGCAGTCCCGGAAAGCCAAACTGCTTGTTGAATGTGCCGAGCGGAACGCTTTTGCGCAGTTCGTTGATGCTGGCACTGGCCGTAAACGTGACGCGGGGTGCGCCCGTCTGACCGCGTTTGGTCGTGATGAGCACCACACCGTTCGACGCCCGCGAGCCGTACTGCGCTGCCGCAGCCGCGCCGTTGATGACGTTGATGCTGGCAATATCAGCCGGGTTGATGTCAGCTAAGCGGTTGGTTCCGGCATTGGCAATGCCCACCTGACCATCAACAGCCTGCTGCGACACGTTAGCACTTTGGTTGGAAACAATCACGCCGTCGATCACGAATAGCGGGTCCGACGAGCCGGATAGGGATTTAATGCCCCGCAGCCGGACGCTGATGCCGCCCGCCGGGTCGCCGGAGTTCTGGGTGATCTGCGCCCCCGGCACCTTGCCCTGGAGCGAGTTGAGCAACCCGCCCGAACCCGATTCGGCCAACGCCTGCGCTTTGATCGTGCTGATGGCGTTGCCCAGTTCGCGCTTGGGAGCCGACAGCGTTGAGCCGATCACGACCACCTCATCGAGTGTCTGATTGTCTTCTGTCACGGTCACGTCGGTGGTAACAGTTTCCTGATTACCCAACGTAACGGGTTGGTTGGCGGCTGCGTACCCAATGGACGAGAACGTCAGTGTGTAGGAGCCGGGCGCGACGGTGACGCCCATCGAGTATGTGCCGTCGGCTACGGTCGTTGTGCCTTGGGAAGAACCTCGCAGCAACACCGTAACGCCGGGAACACTGGCCCCGTCAGCGTCGCTGACGCGGCCCCGGACGGTGTAGCGGTTGCCCTGCGCGAAGGCATTATTGCCAAGCAGGAGAATGAGTGTAAACACCCACAAATAGCGTGTGCATCGACCAATGAATACGTATCGATTTGTCATA
>JAYTAC010000802.1:0-6256 GCA_043737755.1 Spirosoma sp. | reverse complement strand
TTTTATACCTTCATCCATCGAAACTCCCTAACTGCCCGCTTCCGAATGCTGACCACAACCCGCGTCAAACTCTCCGTCATGATGTTCCTCCAGTTTTTTGTGTGGGGAGCCTGGTACGGCCAGATGAGTAAATACCTGCTGACCCAGCTCGGTGCGACCGGCGATCAGGTGGGCAATGCCTACGCTGCGTTTTCGCTGGCGATGATCGTGGCCCCGTTCTTCGTGGGGATGATTGCCGATCGGCATTTTGCCGCCCAGAAAGTGCTTGGGATACTCAACCTGCTGGGGGCCGTGGTGCTGTATTTCATCACGCAGAACACCAACCCCGACAATTTCTTTTACCTCATTCTGGCCTACTGCGTCACCTTCGCCCCCACACTAGCGCTGACGGCATCCATTGCGCTCCAGCAAATGACCACGCCCGAAAAAGAGTTTCCGGGGATTCGGGTGCTGGGCACGGTGGCGTGGATTGTGGTGACCAACATCGTGGGTTACTACGGTTTTGGCGATCAGGTAACGATTTTTCAACTGTCGATGTACTCGTCCGTGGTGCTGGGCGTTTTTTCGTTTTTTCTGCCCGATACGCCCCCCAAAGCCACGACGTCTACGTCATTTGCGCAGATTCTGGGACTCGATGCATTTAAACTTTTCAAAGACCGCTCATTCGCCATTTTCTTTCTCTCGTCGGTGCTCATCTGCATTCCGCTTTCGTTCTATTACGCCATGGCTAACCCCGCGCTGACGGATTCAGGAATGCTCAATGTCGAAAATAAAATGTCGCTGGGGCAGGCATCGGAAGTGATTTTCATGCTGCTCATTCCGGTGGCCTACAGTCGGCTGGGGGTTAAAAAAATGCTCATTGTGGGTTTGATTGCGTGGATCGCCCGGTTCGTGCTGTTCGGTTACGGCGATTCGGGGGCGGGTGAGTGGATGTTTTACATAGCCATTATCCTGCACGGCGTCTGTTTTGATTTTTTCTTTGTCACGGGTCAGATTTATACCGATAACAAAGCGGGTGCAAAGATCAAATCCTCCGCGCAGGGCCTGATTACGCTGGCCACTTACGGCCTGGGTATGGGCATCGGCTCCAAACTGTCGGGCATTGTGCTGGACATGTACACCCGTCCCGACGGCACCAAAGACTGGCTGTCGGTCTGGCTCGTTCCGGCGGGCATCGCGGCCGTGGTGCTGGTCCTGTTCGTGCTGCTCTTCACCGACAAAAAGAAAGTCGTGCCCACCGAAGGCGAGTTGGTAGCAGGTCCACTTTGATTTTAAACGCAGAGGAAGGGGAGGTTTCGCAGAGAACGCAGAGAAAAATTTATTCTTCATATTTTTCTCTGCGTTCTCTGCGAAACCTCCCCTTCCTCTGCGTTTCTCCTTCGATGCAACTCATCTCCTACAACATCAACGGCATCCGGGCGGCCATCCGTAACGGGTTGACCGACTGGCTTTCCCGATACGAATTCGATATACTCTGCTTTCAGGAAGTCAAGGCTACGCACGATGTCGTGGATTTGAAACCATTCGAGGAGTTGGGTTATACCTATCACTGGCACGCAGCCGAGAAGAAAGGCTACTCCGGCGTGGCGACGTTCTCCAAAATCGCTCCTACCAGCGTCGTACCGGGCTGCGGCTTAGCGGTTTACGACTGCGAGGGCCGAATCCTGCGAACCGACTTTGGCGACCTGACGCTGCTCAACTGCTACTTTCCCTCCGGCACAACGGGGGAGGTGCGGCAGGGCGTTAAGATGGAGTTTCTGCGCGATTTCTACGACTACGTACAGGACCTCCGGCAGACCCGCCCGAATTTGATCGTCGTCGGTGATTACAACATTGCCCACAACGCCATCGACATTCACGACCCCGTCCGCAACAAAAACACGACGGGCTTCCTACCCCACGAACGCGCCTGGATGGATCGCTGGTTTGCTGCTGGCATGACCGACGCGTTTCGCCATAAACACCCCGACGAAACGGCGTATAGCTGGTGGAGTTACCGGGCGGGTGCCCGTGAAAACAACAAAGGCTGGCGCATCGACTACGCATCCGTAACCGACACCCTCCGCGACCGGATCATCGACTGCCGGTTGCTGCCCGACGCCGTTCACGCCGACCACTGCCCGGTGTGGCTGGAACTGACCGCCTGATAAATCAGGCTGTTTTGTATAACTTCGTCAGTAAAACGGGTCATCGACATGAAACGAGATTGGGAAGAACTCACGGCAACATCGTATGTCGACACGGTCACCGAATTGCAAACTACGCTGGCTGAACATGATTACGAGCAGGTTTCTGAAGGACTGCAAACGTTACTCACGAGTATGTCGCAGGAGTTGAAGCGGGCGTTGCGCAGTCAGTTGTCACGCCTGATGATGCACGTTGTAAAGTGGAAAATTCAACCCGAAAAGCGGTCGGGAAGCTGGGCGGTTTCGATTCTGGATGCCCGCGAGAACATCGAAGATATTGTGCAGGAGAAGCCCAGCCTGAATCGGCGGTTTATTCAGGACGTTTGGGACCGCACTGTTCAGCAGGCCATTCGGAAAGCTGAAGAAGAAACCCGGAGTCGAACGACGCTCACAAACCTGTCCTGGAGCGAGGTTTTTGAGGATGAGTATTCCGTTCTTGATAAAGAGTAAGTGCTTGAACACACTGCGCTACTTCCTCATCTATAAGCCGTACGGAATGCTCTCCCAGTTCTCGAAAGAGGGTGATAGATCCGGGCCGCGTTCGGCGACGCTGGCTGATCTGGATGTCGATTTCCCTGGCGACGTGTACCCCGTTGGGCGGCTCGATGCCGACAGCGAGGGATTGTTGCTGCTCACCAACGACAAGCAACTGAACCACCGCCTGCTGAACCCCAAGTTTCGCCATAACCGGACGTATTACGTGCAAGTCGACGGAACACTGACCGACGAAGCCTGCCGGAAACTCAGCGAGGGCGTTACCATTTCGGTCGATGGCAAACTCTACCACACGCTTCCCGCCGACGCCCGTCCGCTGCCTGAACCTGATCTGCCCGCCCGCAATCCGCCCATCCGTTACCGGTCCAGTATCCCCACTTCATGGTTGACCATCTCGCTTCACGAAGGTAAAAACCGGCAGGTTCGCAAAATGACGGCTGCTGTGGATTTCCCGACGCTCCGGCTCGTGCGCTGGTCCATCGAAAACCTCACCGCCGACGGCATGGCACCCGGCGACATGCGCGAACTGAGCGGAGCAGAGGTGATGCAGGGGTTGCAGTTACGTTAAAGGATTCCCTCGTCGGCGAAACTGTAGTAGGCTTTGTCGGTGAAAATCAGGTGATCCAGCACGGGAATGTCCAGCAGCTTACCGGCGTCCCGGAGTTTACGGGTCAGGTCTTTGTCGGCCTGCGAGGGCGTGAGGTTGCCCGAGGGGTGGTTGTGGACTAAGATCATCGACGAGGCCAAGTGCTCGATGGCCTGCTTGAAAATAATCTTCGGGTCGGCGACGGTGCCCGACACGCCCCCCGTGCTGATCGGCACGGGCCGCAGAATCTCGTTGGCCCGGTTCATCAGCAGAATCCAGAATTCCTCGTGCGGTTTGTCGGACAGGTGCGGAATCATCTCGTTGTAGGCATCGCGTGAGCAGGTGACCCGCGCCCGCAGCGGCCGGTCCTGCTCCTTGCGCCGACGACCCAGTTCCAGCGCGGCAATGATGCTGATGGCTTTGGCTTCGCCGATACCCCGGAACTTGGAGAGGTCTTTGATGCTCAGCCGGGCCAGGTCGTTGAGGTTATTACCGACGCTTTTGAGAATGATTTTAGCCACGTCGACGGCAGTCAGATCGACGGTGCCGGAGTTGATGAGGATGGCAATCAGTTCGGCTTCCGACAGGGCGGCTTTACCCTTGAGCATGAGTTTCTCGCGCGGGCGGTCTTCCTCGGCCCAGCTTTGAATAGTGCCGGAGTTCTCGTAGGTCATGACGGTGGGGCATAGGTGATGAATAAATGTAATATTCAGCATTCCTGTCCAACAAAAAAACCTCGCCCCGCAAAAGGGTGAGGTTTCGTAGTGTCTTCGGAAAGCACCGAAACTAAGCAGCGGCTGTGACGGCTGGTTTCAACCCATTCACCAAACGGGCCAATTTCGACTTGTTGTTCGACGCTTTGTTTTTGTGGATGATGTTACGCTTGGCAAGCTTATCGAGTGCCGACGATACGGTTTTGAACAGCTCAACGGCCATGGCGTGGTCGGTGGTAAGGCGCAGCTTCTTGACCATGTTCCGGGTCGTGGTATGCTGGTAGCGGTTCAACAAACGCTTTTTTGCGCTCGACCGGATTGCTTTTTTTGCTGACTTGTGGTTTGCCATCGGTATGTAATCGGAAATCGTTGTCTCAATATGAAGGCGCAAAAATAAGAAATTCAGTGGATATGTCAACGGTATCCACCGAATTTCTTGTGTATATCGAGCACCTACGGACGAATGTCGGCGTTGACCGTCAGCGTCTTTTCCCAAACGTCATCGTTGCGGGCGATAAACTCCTTGTAAGCCGGACTTTGCTCGAATGTGTGAATATCGGCTTCAGTCTGAAACGTCAGATAATGCACCACATCGTAGTCGGCAACGGCTTGATTAGGCCGGATTGTCTTCCCCGACGTGTAACCGACGATCTGCGGAATTTCGTGTTTCAGAGTGGCAAAACCGTTCATGTGCTGCTCAATAGCTTGCAGTTCAACCCCTCTTTTGAATTTTATGCACACAATCTGCTGTTTCTGGGCTTTTCTGGCGGGTGAGTACGCACCGTATATTGTCAACGCAAATGCGCACATTAGCACAACAATCAGCGTGTAACCTTTGGATTTGGTATTCATAATCAATTGCATTTAAGCAGTTTGTCGATATATTATTTGGATTAACACGGCTTTTTAATTAAATAGTTAAATTGTTTATTCTTAAAGTGCCATGATCAGTCAAATGTACAAGGGTTTTATTTGGTTTTTTGTTGCAGTCCAATTTTCTTCCGGGATTGTCGGCCGGGGAGAGGGTTGCCATGTCGGGGATCGACCGTCGGCTTGTTCTGTTGCTGCGGAAAATGAGTCGGTGCGGCAGCGGCCACAGTGGGGTTTTTACGCCCATCAGCAGATCAACCGGCTGGCGGTGTTCACGCTGCCAGTCGAGATGATCCCGTTTTTTAAGAAACACATCGACTTTCTGGCCGACAACGCCGTCAATCCCGATAAACGACGGTATGCCGTGGTGGGGGAGGCCCCGCGCCATTTTATTGACCTCGACGCTTATCCCGATACGTCGGCCGTTACGCTGCCCCGCTTTTACAAGGATGCTGCCGACCGCTACGGCGAGGATACGCTGGCCCTGCATGGATTAGTGCCGTGGCAGATTCAGCTCACGAAATACCAACTGACGGAAGCTTTTAAACAACGCGACGTCCGGCGGATTCTGCGCGTAGCGGCCGATCTGGGCCACTACATCGCCGACGCCAACGTGCCGCTCCACACGACCCGCAACTACAACGGCCAACTGACCAACCAGCAGGGGATTCACGGCTTCTGGGAGTCGCGGCTGCCGGAGATGTTCAGTACGGACTACGATTTTCTGACGGGGCAGGCCGAGTATGTGTACTCCCCCCAGCGCGCGGCCTGGAGGGCGGTATTCACGGCAAATGCGGCCCTGGATTCGGTACTGCGGTTTGAGCAGACGCTTACCGACGAAGTGGGGGAAACACGGAAGTTTGGCTTCGAGGAGCGAAACGGGATTACCATCAAGGTGTATGCGTCGGATTTTTCGCGGCAGTACCACGAGCGGCTGCGGGGACAGGTGGAGCGGCAGATGCGGGCGTCGGTGAAAATGGTCGGCGATTTCTGGTATACGGCCTGGGTCGATGCGGGTCAGCCCGATTTGCGGGCGTTGGCGAGGTATCAACTCACCGGGCCAGAGCAAAAAGAAGAAGCTGAGGAAAAGAAAAGCTGGCTGAAGCGGCTGTTTTCGCCGAGAAGCGAGGAGTAATTGGTGGAGACTCTCCGAAAATCCGGCACTTTATTTGCGGGCTGTTACGCGACTCTCTCAACCGTACCGCCATGCGCTTCCTACTGATAATCCTCCTGTGCCTGATTACAGTACCCGTTGCTTTTGGGCAGAACAGCCTGTCCGACAAGCCAACCCGCACGGTTTTCTCCATCAAAGCCGTCGACGACAAGACAAATACCGAACTGCCCGCGCAGTTTACCATCAAGGCATCGTTAGCCAAAACGAAGTTTGTGGGGGCTAGTCAGCCCGG
>JAYTAC010000801.1:0-2527 GCA_043737755.1 Spirosoma sp. | reverse complement strand
AAGCCATCACCCACAGCGTTGGCGGGTGTTTGCTCGAACACCTCAAAGTGCTGGCCCTGCACCAGGACGTGCGCGTGGGCGAACGCTACTTTTGGTACTCCACCACGGGCTGGATGATGTGGAACTTCGCCATCGGGTCGATGCTGGTCGGGGCCACGCTGGTGTTGTATAACGGAGCCGCCGGATACCCAACATTAGATACACTCTGGAACTTAGCTGACGACGCCCGCGTGGCCCATTTTGGGGGTGGGGCCGCTTTTTACACCGCCTGTATGCGCCAGGGGCTGAAACCGATGGATACCGTCCGGTTGCCTCACCTGCGAACGATTGGCTCCACGGGGTCGCCGTTGCCGCCCGAAGCCTTCCGGTGGGTATACGACTGCGTGAAAGCGGACGTGTGGCTGATTTCGTTCAGTGGCGGCACCGACGTGTGCAGCGGCTTTGTGGGGGGTAATCCATTGCTGCCGGTCTACGAAGGCGAAATCCAGTGTCGGCTGCTGGGCTGCAAGGTCGAAGCGTTCGATGAAAACGCGCAGCCCGTGCGGGGCGAACTCGGCGAAATGGTGATTCTGGAGCCGATGCCGTCGATGCCCATCTATTTCTGGAACGACCGGAACGCCGGACCGCCTTACAACGAAACGTACCGTAGAAGCTACTTCGCCGAGTACCCCGGCGTCTGGCGGCACGGCGACTACATCCGCATCACCGAGCGTAACGGCGTCATTATCCACGGCCGCTCCGACGCCACCCTGAACCGCGACGGCGTCCGCATCGGCACGAGCGAAATCTACAGTGCCGTGGAAAGCCTGCCCGAAATCGCCGATAGTTTGGTGGTGGGGCTGGAGCAGCCCGGCGGTCGGTATCACATGCCGCTGTTTGTGGTGCTGCGCGACGGATTCTTGCTCACCGACGACCTCACAACGCGCATCAAACAAACCCTGCGAACCCAGTTTAGCCCCCGTCACGTGCCCGACGCGGTGTATCAGATTGGCGAGGTTCCGTACACCATCAGCGGCAAGAAACTCGAAACGCCGATCAAAAAAATCCTGTCGGGAGTCGATCCGTCGTTGGTCACGAGCAAAGACACGCTCCGCAACCCGGCCGCTCTGGATCAATTTGCCGGATTCGTGATCGAGCGGTAGTTTTTTATTGCCCGAACCCGTCTTTGGCAAACATTTCGCTACCCAATACGCGTTAACGACTGCATACGGGGCACGTTAGGAAAGGAACACGACAGCATGGATAAGGAACGCAATTTCAATGATGAATCAGACGGACAGAAAGGTGCCCGGCCGATTCAGAACAGCAGGACGATGATCCGGTTGCCGATGCTGCTGGGCATTACGCTGGCTGGGGGGATGCTCATCGGGGCCACGTTTTTTGGCGGAGCAAAAAGCATCAATACCATCGGGCGGGGCTATACCAAGTACCGGGAGATTCTGCAACTGATCGAGAACAACTACGTCGACACCGTCAATACGGATGATCTGGTAGATTATTCCATCGAGAAAATGCTCCAGAAACTCGATCCCCACACGGCCTACATGAACCCGCAGGACGCCATTGCCGCCCGGTCGCAGCTCGAAGGCGGCTTCGACGGGATTGGGGTGGAGTTCAACATCTACAAAGACACCGTTTACGTCGTGACGCCCATGTCGGGCGGGCCGTCGGAAATGGCGGGTATTTTGAGTGGCGACAAGATCATTAAGGTCGATGATACGCCCCTCGCCGGTGGTAAAATCGAGAACGCGATGGTATACAAAGCCTTGCGCGGCAAACGCGGTACGCCGGTGAAAATGACCATCCTGCGCCGGGGTGAGAAAGAACCTAAAGTGTTCACCGTCACCCGCGACCGGATTTCAACCTACTCCATAGACGCGGTTTACATGGTCGATGCAAAGACGGGCTACCTCAAAGTGAACCGCTTTTCGGAGACGACTTACGACGAGTTCAAAACGGCTCTGGCATCGCTGAAATCGCAGGGTATGACGCAGTTGATGCTGGACCTGCGCAACAACCCCGGCGGCTACATGGACCGGGCCACGAGCATCGCCGACGAATTCATCGCGGGCAACAAATTATTGGTGTATACCGACGGCAAAGACAACCGTTACGACCGCCAAACCACTGCCCGCATCGCCGGGCAGTTCGAAGAGGGTGCCCTGATTGTGCTGATCGACGAAGGCAGTGCGTCGGCGTCGGAGATTGTGGCGGGGGCGTTGCAGGACCACGACCGCGCCCTGATTGCCGGTCGGCGGTCGTTTGGCAAGGGGTTGGTGCAGATGCCGGTGCAGCTATCCGACGGTTCCGAACTACGGCTGACCATCTCGCGCTACTACACGCCCAGCGGTCGCAGCATCCAGAAACCTTACGTGATGGGGCAGGAGGGCGACTACGAGAAAGACCTCGAAAAACGCTCCAAGCGGGGTGAGTACTACGTGGCCGATTCGATCAAAAACGATCCTAAGCTGAAGTTCAAAACCGATGGTGGCCGGGTGGTCTACGGCGGGGGCGGCATCACGCCGGA
>JAYTAC010000800.1:0-2535 GCA_043737755.1 Spirosoma sp. | reverse complement strand
TATTAGTGAGTTTCATGCCCGAATTCGACAATCCGGCCCGGCCGTGGGGCCTGTCGCAGGAGACTGATTTGGTGCTGTATGGGCGGGCGTGGCGGCATGTAGTGCGGGTCTGCCGGGAGCAGCGGGCCGACGCCATTTGGGTCTGGTGCCCGCTGCTGCCCTCGTCCATCGTCGCCCACTACCCCGGCACCGACGCCGTGGATTGGCTGGGTTTCGCCGTGGTCGACAACCCGGCCCTTGTCCCCGACCGGAAGAACCATTCATTTGCCGCCCTGTTTCAGCTTCGGCACACCACCGTCCGCACCCATCCGGTCTACGACATCCGCCAGAAACCCGTCCTCATTACGCGGCTGGAACCAGCTACGAGTGGACAATCTGCCCGGCGGTGGACGTCGGAAGCCCTCGACCTGATGCGGGAACGGTATCCCGAAATCAGGGGAGTCGTTTTCGCCGACCCCGCCGACTGGCAAACACACCGCGCCGATTTGCTGACCGCACGGGCGGAGTAACTGGTGTTTAGTTGGGGACAGGCTGCGCCCTTACCTCGAACGAAAAATTGGCGGTGGCCACATGCCGGTGCGGGTCGTACACGTTGACGAACAGGCGGTAGGCCCCCGGTTTGGGAAGCCGAAACCCGACAACCGGTGCGTTGGTGCGGGTCAGCAAACCCGTTATGGCCGGGCGGGGAACGCCAATGTAATCGGTTCCGGGCCGGGCGCGGGGCTTCAGTTCCCAGTGGTATGTCAACGAATCGCCGTCGGGATCACGCACCCGGATTTCGGCCCGGTGCAAACCCGCCGAAACCGCAAACGAACGGCGAACGTCGGCGCGGCCATCGACCAACAGCCGCTCCACAACCGGAGCCTGATTGCCCGGCCTGCTGCCCGACCAGAGTTCCTGCATCAGCCCCACCAACGGCGTCTGACGCCCCAGCTCATCGAACGCGCTGAACCACGTGTGCGACTCCTCCTGCTTGTGGCCCCAGTAGAACAGATACGCCCCCAGACAGTTAGCCGGGCGCGACGCGATGAAATTCCAGTAAAATTGCCGCACCGACCGGGTTTTTTGTTCGCTGTCGGGTTCGTCGGGGGCACCCCACGGCGCAATCGGCACCTCCCAGTAGGCCGGGGCACCGTACTCCGAGATCAGGTACGGTTTGGTCCAGCCGCCCACGCGGAAAAACTCACTCAACTGCCCCGTCAGGGCGTAGGAGTTCACGGCTAAGATATCGACGTCGGCGCAGCGTTCGCTCACCAACCGCACGGCCCGTGGACTGTCGGGCGAAATAGCCGTGGCGACGGGGTGATCGGGATCGAGTTCGTGGACCAATTTCGATAGGCGGTTGACCTCATCGAACACCCGGATATTGTCGGCGTCCTGCGCCCACTCGTTGCCCACGCACCACATCAGCAGGGCCGGATGATCGCGGTAGCGGAGGATGGTTTTGCGAATTCGTTCGTGCTGCCGCGCCACGGCGGGCCGGTCGTTGTAGTCGAAGCCTTCCATCTCTCGTTCCACCCACAGGCCCAGCATCACCGTCAGGCCCAGCGCGTGGGCTTCGTCCAGAATCCGCCCGGCGTCGATGTCGTCCCAAACCCGGATGGAGTTACCGCCAGCAGCTTTCAGTGTCTCAAAATGGCTCACCCCGCCCGCACCGTTGATGAAATAGGGCTTGCCATGCCGGAGTAGCTCCCACGACGTGCCGGTGAACCGGATGGCGGTCGGCGCCGACGGATTGGCCATTGCAGGTCGGTCTCGGGTTGTTTCCCGACATTCGGAAAGCAGTACCGGCAGGGCAACTACCACTACCCACCGGACCCAAAGCATGGTATAACGTAAACGGGCACTCGTCATACAGTCAAGACCCGCTGCCCGGCCATTCGTCACGCCAATCACGTAATTCTGCACACGACCAACTGAAATGGTGAAGCCGGTTGGGGACAGATACCAGTGGGGGAGTTGGACAGGCGCGGGTAGCCGACAAACCCGTATCTTTGACAGTAAAACCGCATTCATCATGCTCACAACAGTCAAAGGCACCTACGACAACGGTCGGATTACCCTGCACGAGACGCCCTCCGTTCCCGAACACACGGAAGTGATTGTCACTTTTCTGGAAAAAGAGGGGGACAGGCGTAACCGCCGGGGGGGAAGTATGAAGGGCGAAGTGTGGATGGCCGATAACTTCAACGACCCGTTAGCCACTAACCGATCAGAAGCGGGCAGAGAAGGAATTCGCTTAGGAAGTTGGGAAGGTAAGTACAGCCTGCCCGACGACTTCAACGACCCGTTGGATGACCTCGCCGATTACATGTGATGGAGTATCTCATCGACACGCAGGTCCTTATATGGTCACTGATCAGCCCGGCAAGGCTGTCGGTCAACGCCTGTAACGCTCTTCAAACCAGCACCGTATACGTTAGTGTGCTTAGCTTATTCGAGATTGCCATCAAGCAAAAGATTGGCAAGCTACCGGAACTGCCCGTGACGACTGCTGTGCTTGTAGAGCAGATCAGACGCGATGGCTTCGAACTG
>JAYTAC010000799.1:0-6298 GCA_043737755.1 Spirosoma sp. | reverse complement strand
TGTTTTCATACAAGAAGGAATCGTTTGGGGTTAGTGAACCTGACTGAAGCAGGGCGATGGACCACCCGCCCAAAGCCCGGCGAGGACCGGGCTGACAGCAGACCCGTAAGCCCCACCCATCCGTGGGACAAGAGTACGGCACGGGGCGGCAAGGCAGTAGCAGATTTAGCCCAAAAAACAGGAGATTTGTCCCAGCCGGGCCATAAAGCAATTATTTTTTGCCCACAGTCCGAAACTGGCCGGGCGACACCCCGCAGGCCTCACCGAAGACCCGGCTAAAGTAGTTTGGGTCCTCGAAGCCGACCGCATAGGCTACTTCGGCAATGGTCAGATCAGGCGTCAGCAGTAGCTCTTTGCTCTTTTGCAAACGCAGGGTCCGCAGGTAGGGGTTGATCGACAGGCCGATCAGGGCGGTCATCTTGCGGTGCAGCGCGTTACGGCTCATGCCCATCAACTGGCAGATTCTGTCACTGTCAAGCACCGGGTTATCTAAATGAAGCGAAAGCGTCCTGCGTAGCTTCGCCACAAACTGGTCTTCTTCCGCAGCAAGGGCTTCCGCCGGGATTGGATTAGGCTCAACCTCCCCCAAAGCGAGCTGACCGTAGTAGTGCTGCAACCGGTGCCGGGTCAGCAGCAGACTACTCAATACGACCAGCAACTCGTCCCGCTGGAAGGGTTTCACTAAGTAAGCGTCCGCTCCCCGCCGTAAGCCCGCCATGCGGTCGCTCACAGCCGCCCGCGCCGTGAGCAGCACAACGGGAATGTGGCTGGTCCGTTCGTCGTTCTTCAGCGTATCGCACAACTGTAACCCGTCTTTTTGGGGCATCATCACGTCGCTCAGTATCAGGTCCGGGATGGTCGCCAGGGCGAGGTCGATGCCGGTTTGTCCGTTGTCAGCGCGTATGACCCGGTAATCAGTCCCGATACAGGATTGGATGTACGCGGCTACGTCGTCATTGTCCTCAACCAGTAAGAGAACGGGTTTATCGGCCGGTTCGTCAACCGTCGATTCGCCCCCTTCCAGCCGGTCCGGTGGAGTAAGCAGACTGGGCATGACGGGCAACCCGGCCACGGGCGCCCGTGTTGTTCGGGGTAAACCGATCCTGAACTCAGCTCCCGGCCTGGATTGGCCCGGCCTATCGTGGCCCGGCCGATTCCGAACCGCCAGTCCCCCGTTCATGAGCAAGACCAGTTCTTTCACCAGCGACAGCCCGATGCCGGTTCCGCTGGTTTCGGAAACCGAAGGCGTATCGGCCCGAAAAAACCGGTCGAAGATCAGCGGCAGGCTGCCCGGTTCGATGCCCGGCCCTGTGTCGCGAATGGTAAAATAAAGCCAGGGGCCATCGAGGTGTTTAGCCGGAGAAATCTCTTCGTGATACCCCTGCCCATCGAGCGGAATCCAGGCGGCTGCGGTTGACAGCTCAAGAAACACCTGCCCCCCACCGGGCGTAAATTTCAGTGCGTTCGTTAACAGATTGGAAACAATATCCTGGATTCTATCCGCGTCGAAGTCGGTATCGCAGTGCGCTTCAGTAGCCTTGAAATAGAGTTGAATAGCCTTTGCCGCAGCCATCGACTGGAAAGACTCGGCGATGTAGCGGATGAAGCCGACGATATCAGCCCGGATCAGGTGCAGATTCATCTGGCCGGCTTCAATCCTGGACAGGTCCAGAATCTGGTTAATCAGCCGGAGCAGACTACGGCCATTGCGTTCGATCAGCTCGGTGGTGCGGCCAAACTGGTGTATCCATTCCGGTGGATTATGCCGTTTTAATTCGGCGGCCATGCCCAGGATAACCGTGAGGGGCGTACGGAACTCATGGGAGATATTGGTAAAAAACCGGGACTTGGTCTCATCGAGCCGCTGAAGCACCTGGGCCTGCTGCTCAATAATTTTTTTGTCGGCCTCAATCCGGGTGGTGGCCTGCCTGATCTGGGTTTGCAGCCGGGTTTGTTCCTGCCGGTGGTTCCAGATACGCCACCTCAACCAGCCCCAGACCGTGGCCGTCAGCAACACCGCCATCAGCAGCAGAAACCAGTTGCGCAGGTAAAACGGGCGCAGCACGATCACCTCGATAGTCAGGTTGGCCGACGACAACCGGCCATCGACCGCCTGCCCTTTTACCAGTAACTGATAGTCGCCATACGGCAAATTACCCAACCGCAGCGATGGCTCAGTCTGATACGTCCACTGGTTGTCCAGGCCCTTAAACTGGTACGCGTACACGTTTTTCTGGGCGTCGGTGTAGTTGAGCAGGGCAAACTCCAGGACACTCGTCCGGTCGCCGGGCCTGAGAATAATCCGGTTGGTTTTTAGCAATTCTTCGGTTTTGTCAACTAATTTGTCGAGCGCATTATCAAACTGCCGAAACGAGACGACGCGCAGCGGAAGCCCAAACAAGGGTTTCTCCCGCTCGAAACCCTGGGGATTGAACGACGTAATGCCGTTCAGACCTCCGAAATAAAGCTGGCCGTTGGTAGCCTGAAAATGGGAGATGCGGTTGAATTCATTGTGGGTAATGCCGTCCTGAACCGTGTAGGACCGGGTGGTCATGCGGACCGGATCGAACTGCATAATACCGTAGTCGCTGCTCAACCACAGATGGCCCCGCCGGTCGGCATACACGGCGTAAATATTATCGTTCGATAACCCTTCGGTCCGCCTGAACTGCCGGTAGCGGTTCCGCTGTCGGTCCCACCGAATGAGTCCCGAATTAGCCGTAGCCAGCCAGAACAGGCCCTGGGGGTCCTGATAAAAATGCTGGTAGCTGTCAGCGGGCAGCTTAAAAGGTCCTTTCCCCCCACTCCAGTAGCGGGCCGTAACGCCTTTTGCCGGATCAACCGTGTATAAACCGGTCGCTGCGCAAATCCAGCGGATGCCCCGGCGGTCGGCCGCGATGTGGAGTACGTGCGCCTGGGCCAGTTCGGGAAACTGGTTGTACTGGCTAAAGGGCAAAACCCGCCCGGTTTTGGCCTCCACGAGCCACAGACCTAACAGCCCACCAGCGGTAAGGTACTGACTGCTGAATGGGTGCAGGGTCCAAATCGATTCTGCCGAGGCTAATGGCGATGTGGTGTAGCGGCCGGTGGCGAGGTCATAGGTGGCTAACTGATCTCTCTGGCCGACATACAGTTTCCCTGGCTGATAATGGCTTAAGCCATAGAACAATGTACCCCCCTCTAATAGACTCTTTACTGACCCGCCCGACAGATCGCAGGTAAATAAGCCCGTTCTTTCCAGGTTGACATACACCTTGTCCCCAATAACATTGATTCCCCGCACGGCTGGCGTATTTTCCACCGCGTTGGCTGGCTCGTAGAATAAGCGGTGAAAGTAGTTTTGGGCCACCTTGACCTGATACACGCCAAAACTGGTTCCTAACCACATCCAGCCGTTTTTGTCAGCGAAAAAACATCGGGGATGAATAAGCTGGCCTGCGAGCTGGTTCTGTAGGTCCAGTAAGGTTCCTTTAGTGGAACTCCGTAGCTGGGAGCCGTCCCAAACCAACCCGGTACGATCGAAGGGATAGCAGACCGGAGGAAATCCCTCTTTCATCGATGGGATGAGCGAAATCGGTAGTTCCTGGCGCTGACCCACCCCGTCGATGCGATAGAGCTGGGCTTTGGACAGGGATGGTGTTCCTGTTTTGACATAAAAAAACTCAATACCGGCGTTGCGCTGCCCCAGACAAACCGAAATTGTGGTCTCATGGTGGAAGGACTGTAGCACCCGCCCATCGGGGGTTAATTCAATCAGTTGAGTCCGATTGGCGATGGCCCAAACCGTATTGCGGGCGGTAAGGGCGGCCAGCGTCAGGCTCTTGTACTGGGGAAGGGCTACCTCCTGCAGACCTGACCGGGGATGGTAGGAGGTCAAGGTAGCTGGTTTGTAGTTGGCAAAGAAGATCGTGCCGTCGGGGCTACCCAACAGAACTTGTGGATCTCGCCAAAAGGTGGATGGACGGGGCTTGTTAAAGCGTTTCTCAAAGGAAACGGCCGTGCCACTCACCGGATTGAAGAGGGTGATGGATGATTTATTCGCTGGCCCCATGAGCCACAACAGCCCATCGGAATCCTGGGCGATGGATTGTATATCGTCAAAATCAAGCCCGTTTGTCTGTTGGGTGTAGGCGGTAAACTTCAGCCCATCGAATCGGTTTAGACCAAACTTTGTTCCAAACCACATGAACCCCTGCCGATCCTGGAAAATGGCGTTTACTTCCCGGTGCGACAGTCCATTCTCAGGACCATAATGGTTCACCGAAGCCGTAAACTGCTGCGCCTTAGTCAGCGAAAGTGAACAGAGACTAAGTAGTATTCCTAAGACAAGCCGTATCGCTTTCACACGGAGTAATATTGTAGCTTATAAAGACAATAAATAGCTAAATATACGTCAGACGTTGTCTAACTACCAGTCAACTCCATAAGTGGGATATATTTCGGAGATTTCGTGGGTACGCTAAACTGGATCAAAATGCCGCGTCCAGTTTCTGCTGGCGCGGCTTTTCGATGGACTGATTTTTTCGGTACAGTCGGTTGGAAAGGGAATAAAAATCTGTTTCATTCCCCTTTCACATTATAGACTGCTCCAGTTACAATCGGACGTTTTTCTGAACGATGGCTAGGTAGGAGGGAAGAAGCCCAAAACAGGCCCTTTAACGGTCAGCAAATCCGTTCACTTTAATCGTTCGCGATTCTTTGCCAAGTTGAAGTTTTTCTGAACGGTTAGTAGGGGTTGCACGGAGTAGTGGCAGGCCAGCCGCTACGAGGGGACGATAAAATCTAAATAATTATCCTGGTGAACGACTGAGAATGTCGCCTCAGGATAGGCTTTTTCAAACGAACCCGGTACTCGTACCCGCCGATTTTGCCACTTAAATTCAAAGGCCCTGAGACGACCATCCTGCTCTTCGAGCAAGTCAATCTCTTGACGGTCATAAGTCCGCCAAAAGTACATTTCCACGGCCCTGCGATGGTAGCTATTGGCTTTTCGGCGTTCGGCCATTAGGTAATTTTCCCATAAGGCTCCTACGTCTTGACGCTGAGGTAAGAGACCAAAGTTGGGAATGAGGGCGTTGCGGATACCATTGTCGAAGAAATACCACTTCGAGCTTTTGGTGACCTCCTTGCGTAAGTTATTACTGTAGCCGCCCAGTCGGAAGATGATAAACACTTTGGCCAGCAGGTCTAGGTAGCGTTCAACAGTGCTTTTACTGATTCCCAGCTGCCGTCCTAACTCATCAAAAGACACTTCGCCACCCGCTTGCAGGGAGATCAGTTGTAATAATTGCAACAGCTTGGCCGAATTCTTAACCTGCTCGTACATCAGGATGTCTTTCAACAGATACGAATTGATCAGTTCGCGAAGATAATCCGTTTTCTGAGCTGACGTAGTCAGACCGACCACCGCCGGATAGCTGCCAAATACTAGCCGGTCTTCGAGTTGCTGCCGGGTTTGCAGGCTGTTCTCGGTCAGTCCCAATTCTACTTGAGCCAGCGGAAATAGATCGAAGTGCATCCGCCGGCCAGTCAGCGGTTCACCCGTCTGATTCGTCAAATCAAACGCTGACGAACCGCTAGCAATGATGGTTAGGTTAGGAAATGAATCGATCATGAGCTTCAACACCCGGCCAATTTCGGGAACGGCTTGGGCCTCGTCGATCAGCAGTAGTTCGGTGTTACCCAGTAGCCGCCCATAAGCGGCTACACTGCGCTGAGCCAGCAGCGCCTGCACATCAAAGTCTTCGCCATTAAGCCACAGAGTCTGTAACGTGGTCTGCTCCTCAATTTGCCGCAATAGTACCGTCTTTCCTACCCGGCGGGTACCAGTGATGACAATGACCTTGTTACTCCGAAGTTCTTCTTGAAGAGTTGAAAAGATAGTCCGTTGATAGATCAATTCTGAATTCAGTTAGTGTGACATCAAATTTATTATTAATTCAGCCAGTTGAGCGTTCTAATTGCCAAACCAAGCGAATTGCGCTTGGTTTGGCAAGTTATTTCCTGTAGAGAAGTGCAATGGTTACTCAGGTTTATTTGGCTGCTGAAGGTAACAGGGCTAACTTAAGAGCTGATGTTACGCCAAGCCCATTCCTGGATATTGGCTGAGTTGATTTTTGAGGACGGTCAGTTCAGCAAAAGCCGCTTGCGTGGCTTTGAGGTACAAGCGTCCTTTCAAGGCAAAATGATTCGTATTGGCTGCCAGCCGCAGACGCTCTAACTTGAGGTAAGCGCAAATGCTGGCAAAAAGATGGTTGGCTTGAGTACGATGAGTGCGCGTGGGCGATTTCTCCAGCGA
>JAYTAC010000798.1:0-6298 GCA_043737755.1 Spirosoma sp. | reverse complement strand
CCAAATGGTACACTTGTCGCCAACCCTTCTTAATTTTTTACGTCGCCCGTGCGTTGGGACGTTATGTCTTCACTTCTGTAAATGATCAATACCTCGTTTCGTGCCTTCAGTGAAGACCTGCGCCAACGGTTGCAGCAGCCCCTGCCAGGCGAAGCGGCCCACAGCAAAATGGCGGCTTCTTCACGCTACCGGCTCGGAGTGAAGCCCAACGAGCGGACGCGCCGGAGCGCGGTGCTGATCTGCTTCTACCCCTACCAGAACACTATTTTTCTGCCCCTGATCCTGCGCCCACAGTACGACGGCGTTCATGCCGGGCAGATGGCCTTTCCGGGCGGACGCATGGAGCGCATCGACGAGAATCTGACCCGCACCGCCCTGCGCGAAACCCAGGAGGAAGTTGGCATTCGGGTGTCGGACGTGAAGGTGCTGGGGCTGCTGACGGAGTTATTCATCCCGCCGAGCAATTTCTACGTGCAGCCGGTGGTGGGGGTGCTCCCCTACCGGCCCGATTTTTACCCCGACCCGCACGAGGTCGAAGCCGTGGTGGAGGTGGAATTGACTACGCTGTTGGACGAAACCATCGTGGGCGACAGTCAGGTGGAGGTGCGCGGGACGCTCGTCGATGCGCCGTATTACCAGATTCAGGATTACCGCGTCTGGGGAGCCACGGCCATGATGATCAGCGAGTTACTGATGGTGATGGGGGCATGAGTCAACTCGTTTGCGCCTGATCATAAAGTCTTTGCAGATTAAAGGTCATGCCCTCGGTGATGGTGACATCGTGGTCCCAGCCATCACGGATAATGATCGTATCGGCGGATTCAGACTTCCAGATGACGGGAATATTTTCGGTAAAAATCCAGATTACTTTCTTAACGCCAAACTCGTGAAGCTCACGGGTCTTTTTAATGAAATAGTCGTGCTGGTATTCATAGCGGGACAAGTCAGCTTTTGTATCAATCTCAATGACGTAATCGGGGGAAAGCGGTATGTACTTATTGGCTATCGGGACGTTTGTCAGACGTGTTTTATCATACAGAGCGATGTCGCACGAGCGCCACTTCTTTTTGTCAATCTGAACGCCAAGTTCATTAGCCAGTATCCGAAAACGACTACGCAGGGGATGCATGAATAAAAACTCCTGTATGATTTCGATCAGATAACTCTGTAGATAGCTCGCTCCCATAATTTCCTCTGGTTGGCTGGTTCCGTTCAGCACGTCGCGGTAGCCTGCGTAGTAAACGGGCTTCTCGTTTTCCATTTCATAGGTGAGCTGGTTGAGCAAAAACTGCCGCTGACGACGCTGTTCGGGCGTCATGGCGGTTTTCTTCGGCTTTACGTTTCCTTCTACCAGTGTCATAGCACTACTTATTTTACGCAATATACAACCATCAAAAGCCTCACTGCCCCGTTCCGGCCACGAAGTACAGTTCGGCCACGGCTTTCTGGTACTTTGTTTTCAGCTCTTCGCCCTTCACCCGCAGGTCGATGAGTTTGGTTTCGCGGGTGTTGATGAGGAATAGCGAACTCTCGCCCAACTCAAATTTCTGTAACTCGGCGGCCACTAAGCGTTGCTGATTGAGAATAGTTTGCTGCTGGGTGTCTACCTGCCGGGCTAATGCCTGAAGCTGGTTGTAGGCCGACTGAACGCCGTTGGTGATGTCGCGGCTAACCTGCTGGCGTTCGAGCACAACCTGCTGATTTTCCAGCTGTATCTCCCGCAGTTTACCGCGTTCCTTGCGCAAAAACAGCGGAAACACCATGTCTACACTGATTTTGTGATTTTCCGGGCGAAACTCGTAATACTTTCTTAGGTCGTACCTGATGTCGGGGTTGGGCGTGGCACTGAGGAGACTGGCGTTGAGCATGATCTGGGGCTGAATCATGGCCCGCCGGAAACGCTCCTCGAGCGTTAGCTGCTGATTTTTAGCCGTCAGCTTCAGCAGTTCGGGGTGCAGGTTGGTAGCCCGGTCGAGCAGGAGCTGAAACGCACCATCGTCGGGGGGCGTCAGAAACGGTTGCTCCGGTACGGCCGTGGCAGGCAGTTCGACGGGCTGATTGGCATCGTTCCATAGAAATGTGCTCACCAACAGGCGGGCGTTCTGCTCATCCACCTCAGCCTGCTGCCGCTGCACGAGTCGGTCCTGCACCGTGATGAGTGCTTCGGTGGTGTCGATGAAAGCCGCATCACCAATCAACGCCCGCTCGCGCAGAGCACGGAACCGAAGATCGGCCAACTCATAGCCTTCGGTCAGGAGTTGCCGTTGCCGGTGGGCAAAAAACCACTCCCAGTACGTCTTGGCGGCATCGAACACAATTTTGTTGACGAGTTTGAGCCGGTCGGCTTCGGCCAGATCACCCGCTAACCGCGCCTGCCGGACGGCGTTGCGCCGGGCGTCGATCAGCAGTCCCTGCCCGATGGGTACGCTCAGGCCCACGCCGGTCAACCCCGACGAGGGGGTGAGTTCTTCGGGGTTTATGTACTTGCCCCGGTTGCTGTTCCGGTCGTAGGACACGTTGAGGTCGACGCCACCGAGCCAGAGCGGGACGGTTAATTTGTTCTGCCAGTGATCGAAATACAGGTTACGGTTGAATTCTTTGCGGTCGTAGTACGACACCAACTTAGGATCGAACGCCCCCCGCGCCTGCACCAGCGCCTGCCGGGCTTCTTCGCCGAACAAACCGGCCTGTTTCACGATGGGATGGTTCCGGCGGATCAGTTCGAAAAACACGCCTGCCGAAAACACGGTCGTGTCGGGCGACGCAATCGGCGTCGTCACGGGTGCCGCTGACCGGGGCGTCTCCGTCACCTGCGCAAACGCGAACCACGGCAATAAGGAAAGATAACCGGCGATCAGTCTCTTCATTTTGCGGCCACTTTGTCGGTCTTCGGTTCGGCATCCAACCTCGGCGGGAAGCCGTTCAACTGCCGCCAGAGTTCATACCAGACCGGCACGTCTTCGAGCATGACCCAGCCAAACACGCCCGACCCCACCCGCAACTGGGCGGGCCACGGCAGGTCGCCCTCCTGGACGGCCGGTCGCACCAACAGCCGGTATTTACCATTTGTGCTGCTGACCGCGTCGATCACGGCCACCTGCCCGCCAAACGTACCCACCGACACTGTGGGCCAGCCCGAAAACTGAATGGCGGGCCAGCCGTCGAACTGAATCCGCACTGTTCGGCCGCGCTGAATGAGCGGCACGTCCATCGCCCGCACGAATAACTCGACGGCCAATTTAGGTTCGCTGGGCTGTAGCGTGGCAATGGATTCGCCTTCTTTGATCGTTTCGCCAATGCCCGCTTTCAGCGGCCGCACGATGTAGCCATTCTGCGGGGCGCGTACCACGTACAACCCCCGGCGGACGTCGACACTGGTGATTTTGTTGCGCAGCTTGGCGATCTCCCCGTCGGCGTCGGTGCGGTACGACACGGCCGAACTCCGATCGGAGAGTGCCTTGGCCAGCTTCTCCTGAAAATCGGCCTGGATCGTCCCCAAATCGAGCCGGGCGTTGATGAGTTCCTGCCGCGAGACGTTCAGCTTGTTTTCCTGAGCCACCACCTTCGCTATGTCTTCCTGCAATTTAAGTCGGCGGGTTTCGAGATCGGTAAGCGAAAACAGCCCGTTTTGGTAGCCCTTCTCAAAACGGGCGAGCCGGTCGACGGCAATCTGGTAGTTTCTTCGGATGGCGTTCAGGTCAGCCTCATCGGCTTTCACCTTGAACTGGCCCTGTTTTACTTTGTTGCGGGCGGATTCCAATTTCACGCCCACGCCAGTCCTGAGCGCGGCAATCTGACCGTCGAGGGCGCGGATTTTGCTGGTAGTCGCGTCCAGACCACCCCGCTTGGCGTTGAGTTGTTCGCTCAGACGCTGCGGCAGGTTGGGATCGAAATATTCGTCTTTAATGTCCGAAATCACCAGGATCGTGTCGCCCCGCTTCACAAACTCACCGTCTTTGGTAACCCAGCGTTCGATGCGGCCGGGGATGGCGTTCTGGATCATTTGCGGCCGGTCCTGGGGCGACAGGGCCGACACGGTGCCTTCGCCGTTGATGTTCTGTTGCCAGGGCAAAAACATGACCACCAATCCGACCACCAAAAAAAACAGCATCCAGCGGCCTAATTTGCGCCCCCCGTCGGTTTCGGGCAGGGCGTGTATTGTTTTGAGGGTATACCGCGCGAGCAAATCCCGGTCCACGCGTTGATTCGATAAGTTGAGCATGAAGACTTAATGATGAGTGATGAATGATTTTTCTCCGGTCCCGTTCATCATTTCACAGGTTCCACTTCGATCAGGGGCATGTCGGTGATGTAGCCAATCTTTTCGACGGCCGTCAGCATATCGAACACAGTGTCGATGCCCGAGGTGAGCTTATCGACCGAGCCGGTTATGAGCACAATAATTAATTCGGCGGCCACAAACTGTCCCAGCGACATCTCCCGGCCCACCACTAAGGTAGTTCCGATAATGAGCAAGCCCCCCGTGATGAGTGTTTTGAACACCACGCCACTGTAAAAAAACCGCTTCAGCACCCCAAAGTGGGCGTTGCGGTCGCTGATGTACTGAGCCACAAGGTCATCCATCTTGTCGATGGGTTCGGCGATTTCGGTGTCGTTTGCCCGTTGATTTCTGTAGGCGGGCAGGTCGCGAGCTATTTCTTCGAGCCAGGCCGCTACCTTATACTTGTACTTCGACTCGTTGAGGCTGGTTTTGATACCCCCCGGCCCGTAAATCCGGCAGATGAGGTAAATCAGCAGAATCGTGAACGCTCCGAATCCAACAAAGACGGGATGGTAGGCCGACAGCAGAATGATGCCAAAGACGATCTGAACAACGGCAGCCGTCAGGTCGATCAGCAGTTTGGGCAATCCCTTCTGGATGGTTATCACGTCGAAAAAACGGTTCATCAATTCAGGAGGGTAGTGGCCCGAAAAGGACTCCGGCTCAATGCGCGGCAGGCGATACGTAAGTTCAAAGGCGGCCCTGGCGAAGACGCGCTGCTGCAAAATCTCAACTAAAGCGATCTGGCCGATCAGCAGCAGCCCCGTTACCACCACGCCCAGAATGACCAGTCCGATCAGCAGATAAACCGAACTGAATACCAATCCACCCGACACTAAATTGAAAACGGCCTGAATCCCCAACGGCAGCGACAGGCTGATGACACCCGTTACGATGGCGTACAAATAAACGTAACCGATGTCCTTCCGGTCGTTGTTCAGCAGCCGAAATAGCCGCTGGGTGGGCGTGGGTGGTGGTAGTTCTGTTGTAACTACGGTAGCCATGAAAAATAGTTCTGGTGTGTGGTGCTGAAAATGCGCTCAACTCATTCCAAGCAATTCCGACATACTTGGTTAACTAATTGTCGACCCAGTTGGGTAATGAATGAGGATACCTGTCCGAAAAAAAGCGATTGAGTCCATATTTCGTTCATTCACCATCTTGATAGCATCATTAATTAGTTCGATAGTTTTACTATCTTTTCTGCAAACATAACTTATAACCCTGAACACCTGTTTACTTTGCAGAAACTTTTTGGCTGGGCGGTCCGGCCGCTGGACAAATGGAGTATTCGGTACACGTCCGCATGAATGAGCGGCTTTTTCTGCGCGACCCGGAGGGGTCGGAGCTGGGGCGACGGATTGTCCGGCAGGGAATCGCGCTGTTCGACCAGATTGGCTTTGAGGACGCCACGTTCAAAAAATTGGCCGAACGGATGGGGACCAAAGAAGCGAGCATCTACCGGTATTTCGAGAACAAGCACCGGCTGTTGGTTTATTTGATGGCCTGGTACTGGCAATGGTCTGACTATCAGTTGGTTTTTCGAATCAATAACCTGACCGATCCGCGCCAGAAATTAGATCGACTGCTGAATCTGCTCCTGCTCAACGACCTCGACCAGTCACTGATGGATGGGATTGACCTGCGGGCACTGCACAGCATCGTGGTTCGGGAAGCCAGCAAAGCGTACCTCACGCGCCACGTCACAGAAGACAACCGCCAGCAGTTGTTCAAGCCCTACAAAGACTTGTGCGCCCGCATCGCCGGGATCATCCTCGAACTCCGACCCGACTACCCCTACGCCCGGTCGCGGGCCAGCTCGCTCATCGAGACGGTACATTACCAAACGTTTTTCATGCAGAACTTACCGGCACTCACCGACTTCGGGGCGGGACCCGACGGCCAGCCCGGACGCGAAGACAAGCTCCTCGATTTTGTGCGGCACCTGCTCTACTCCTCGCTGGAGACGCCCGTTGTGGAGTGAAACCGACCAACGCTGGTGAAGAAGGAATGAGC
>JAYTAC010000797.1:0-2550 GCA_043737755.1 Spirosoma sp. | reverse complement strand
TCACCACGTCCTGCACGAAGGCGTAGAGCAACAGCGTACGGGCGGCATCTTTCGGGATGCCGCGCGACTGCATGTAAAACAGGGCCTCGTCGTTGAGTTGGCCGGTGGTGGTGCCGTGTGAACACTTCACGTCGTCGGCATAGATTTCCAACTGCGGCTTGGTATTCATCGACGCGCCCGACGACAGCACCACGTTTTTGCACGACTGGTAAGCATTGGTTTTCTGCGCGTCGGGCCGGACGTAGATCTTGCCGTTGAAGACGCCCGTGCCCCGGTCGTTCAGGATGCCTTTGTAAAGTTCGTTGCTGTACGAATTGGGCATGGCGTGGTCCACGAGCGTGTGATTGTCCACGTGCTGACGGCCGTTGGGCATATATAGACCGTACATAAACGCTTCGGCGTGTTGCCCGTTCAGGACGATATTCAGGTTGTTGCGGACGAAGTTGCCGTTGAGCGTGACCGTGGCCGCGTAGAAATGGCTGTTGTCTGACTGGCTCACCTGCGTCGTGCCAATGTGGTAGGCCTGATCCGTTTCGTCCTGCACCTTGTAATACTGCATCCGGGCATCGCGGTCGAGCACGATTTCGGTGACGACGTTGACGAAACTGGTGCGTTCACCCAGCGTCCGGTACGATTCGGCCATCATCACTTCGGCGTTCTTGCCGACGATAACGAGGTTGCGGGGTTGGGAAGCGATGTTGCGCTCACGGGCGTCGGTGATGAAGCGCAGAATAACGGGTTGCTCGACAGTGGTGTTAGCCGGAACCTGGATCACCACGCCGTCGCTGGCCATCGCCGTGTTGAGGGCGGTGAATGCGTTGTCCTGATAGTCAGCGTAGCGGGCAAAGTGCGAACCGATAAAGTCGGGATCGGTCTTGACGGCTTCGGCAAAACTGGTGATCTGAACCTGCTCCGCCGGACTGACGATCCGCGACAAATCGGACCGGTACAATCCGTTGACGAACGTAACGATGTTGCCGTCGAGGTTTGGAATCTGTAGCGGGGTCAGATCATCGGCGGTCAGCGAGGAGGTGCTGTCGAGATCGAACGCTTCCTTGAGCAGGTTGGCTACGTTGGAGTATTTCCATTCTTCATGCCGGATAGTGGGGAAGCCAAGCAGATCGAACTGGCGCAAAGCCGCCCGCCGAATTTGATGGAGCGAGGTTTTGCTTTCCCCGTTCATCCGATCTTCGTTCGACTGAAAAGCCGCCAGCAACTGGCTCTTAAACTCGTTGTATGATGCGTAAGTGGGAGTCATCTTTTCAATGATGAATGATAAATGATAAATGATGAATGAAGGCTTGTCGCATCCATCATTCATCATTTATCATTGAATTTGTCACTTCGGCTTTGATCCAGTCGTACCCTTTCTCTTCCAGTTCGAGAGCCAATTCTTTCGGGCCGGACTTCACGATGCGCCCCTGGTAAAGGACGTGCACAAAATCGGGGACGATATAATCCAGCAACCGCTGGTAGTGCGTCACGACGATGGTGGCCCGCTCCGGCGACCGCAGCGTATTGACGCCTTCGGCCACAATGCGCAGGGCATCAATGTCCAGACCGGAGTCGGTCTCGTCCAAGATGGCTAATTTCGGTTCGAGCATGGCCATCTGGAAAATCTCGTTCCGCTTTTTCTCACCGCCCGAAAAACCTTCGTTGAGTGACCGGCTCAACAGCGACTGGTCGATGTTGACGAGTTTCATTTTTTCCTTCATCAACTTCAGAAACTGGAGCGAGTCGAGCGGGTCCTGCCCCCGGTGCTTGCGAATCTCGTTCATGGCCGTTTTCAGGAAGTTAGTCGTGCTCACGCCCGGAATCTCGACCGGGTACTGAAACGCTAAGAAAATGCCTTCAGCCGCCCGTACTTCAGGAGCCATGTCGAGCAAATCATGCCCGTCGAAGAGTACGCTGCCGTCCGTCACTTCATAATCCGCCCGGCCTGCCAGTACGGACGCTAATGTGCTTTTACCCGCACCGTTGGGACCCATGATGGCGTGAACCTCACCGGCGTGAACCTCCAGATTCAATCCTTTTAATATTTCTTTTTCGCCGATGGAGGCATGTAAATTACTGATTGATAACATAATAGATTGGTTCGTGACGGCACAAATGAAGCCGCAAAGTTAACAGACGAATCGGAATCTGCTCTGACAGGACAACAAAGTCAGGTACTTAAAAGTTGACCCCGGTTACGCTTAATCGACTGCCTTCAGGGACTGATCGGCCCCAACGAAAAAGCCCGCCGACTGTCTGGCGGGCCTTGCGCAGGGTGTGGTGACGAAACAATGCGTCAACCACTTACATATCAACGCCCCGGTAAATCTGTTCCAGCGTAACGGATGTCCCGGCGATCAGGAACGACTCATTAGTAGCCTGTAGCCGGGTTTCGGTCCAGCGGTTGGGGGCCTGCCGCTCCATCACGGTGACGTCGGGTTTGTACTGTTCGACGTACAGAATCGTTTGCAGCGACGGTATCTGCTTGTAAGCGGGCAGCTTGGTGCCGAGATCGTAACGCCGTGTGCTCGGCGACAGCACCTCGATCAACAGGAC
>JAYTAC010000796.1:0-2556 GCA_043737755.1 Spirosoma sp. | reverse complement strand
TTTCCTGCAGGGCTTTTATGACACCCAGATGCGCAATACCCCGCGCTCCACCACCCGACAATACCAATCCAATCCTCATATCTGCAAGACATAAATGCTCACCGTGACAACGGCAGGGTACGAAGTTTGGTTTGTCTACAGCAACTCCGCCAGCGTTCCCCGTTCCTTCACCCGGATGCCTTTTTCAGTGCGCTCCACAGTGGCCGCTTCGCAGGTGGGGTCGTGGTCGAAGAGCAGCAGCCAGTTTTCATCGACGGCGCGGTTGAGCAGGTGCGTTTTTTCGTCCATCGTCACCAACGGCCGAACGTCGTAGCCCATCACGTAGGGGATCGGCACGTGAGCCACCGACGGAATCAGATCAGCGCAGAAAACGGCCGTGCGGGGATTATTGCCATCGCCAAGTTGAAACAGGGGCAGCGTCATTTTTTCGGTATGCCCGTCCACATACAGCAACTCCACACCGGGCAGGTTCAGGGCGTCGTGGTCGGTGAAGCGCAGTTGGCCGTTTTCGTGCAGGGGCATAAAGTTCTCGCGCAGGTAGGTGGCCCGTTCGCGGGAGTTGGGGGCGGTGGCCCAGTCCCACTGCTCGCTGTGGCTCCAGTAGGTCGCCTGCGGAAACGTTGCTTCGAGCTTCGTGCGCCCGGCGTCGGCCCAGCGCACGGCCCCACCCGCGTGGTCGAAGTGCAGGTGCGTCAGCAGCACGTCGGTCACGTCATTGACGGAGTACCCGGCCTGTTCAACGGCATTGGTCAGAGTTTTTCCGTTGGGCAGGTCATAATACTCGAAGAATTTAGCGTCCTGCTTGTCGCCCGCGCCCGTGTCGACCAGCATCAGCCGGGGGCGACCGTCGGCATCGCGAGTTTCGACGAGCAGGTTTCGCAAGGCCCAGTCGCAGAGGTTGCGGTCGTCGGCGGGATTTGACTTCTGCCAGATCGATTTCGGCACGACGCCGAACATGGCTCCACCGTCGAGTTTGAAGGGGCCGGTATCAATGGATTTTATGAGCATAGAAAAGAGAAGGTTACGGGCAGGTGGCATGGGCAACGTCAAAAATCATTCGTTGCTTAACTGAAGGAGTGGGTCAATCCAGTTTTCAAGACGGATGCCGCTCATATCGGCAAAGTGTCGGGTGTTACGGGTAGCCAGCGTTAGGTCATGCACGATAGCCGTCGAGCCGATTAACAAATCAAATTCCCCAACCGGTCGGCCCATGCGTCGTGAGACAGCTTTCTGCCGGGCGTACTCATACAACACCTCACCAATAGGTAAAATGCGATCTGAAAAAAGGACCCGGAGATCATTGAATCGTTCTTAGTTCAACTTACGCCGGTCTGATGCGCTATTCTCGATGCCGAACAACAACTCTGCTATCGTCACTTCAGATAAGTAACACGATTTTATGCCGACTTGGGCAATTTTCTCTTTGATGCCAAACTCATCTTTAATGAGATGCACACAGATGTTGGTGTCGAGCAAGTATTGACTCATAGTTCAGTGTCGCGTGGACTATCATAGCGAGCGTTCCGAATCATAGCGTTCAATTCATCGCCCGTTTCGTCACCTGCCCAGCTTCCGGCAACACGATCTAATAATCGCAATTCTTCAGCTTCGCTCAGGCTACTTCCTGTGCGTGTTTCCTCGATATGAAGCCCCAAACGCTCCGCCAGCGTTTTGATTAATTCAAAATCGTTGTCGCTCTGCGTTTCAATAATGATCGTGTGTGTCATGCGAACTAATTATCTCTTTAAACGGATGTCTTCCCTTGTCAAATGTAACACGTTCCACAACGGGTGTCAAGACAGCGTATTGTCTCTTACAAGCTCACGGCCTGCTTCCCTCCTTTCAGAATCAATGTTTTTCCCTGCCAGCGTAAGGTGCCGGTCAGGTCGGCGGGGAGCGTGACATGGCCGGTTAGCCCGCCCGACGGGGTTTTCTGAAACTGCACGGCAATCTCGCCCAGCGGGTGCGGCATCCGGCCATCTACGGTGGTCAGGTTACCCAGGAACGGCTCGATGCGCACCGACCGGAATCCCGGCTCAGCGGGGCGGATGCCGCAGGTAATCGACAGCAGTTCGTAAAGAGGAGAAGCACTCCAGGCGTGACAATCCGAGCGGGCAGACGGTCCACCAACCTGGTCGGGCTGCTCGGCAAAGGTAGTCAGGCCCAGAGCCAGCATGTCGCGCCAGGGTTGTAACTGCGGGATGAACTGATCGCCCAGGCCCGTTTTTTTGAGAGCCTCGAACAGATAAAACTTGAAGTAGAACGTAGCCTGCGTCAAAGAGTCCGGCCCGCCGTCGGGGGCCATCGTCTTTTGCAGCAAAGCGGCCTGCTGCGCCAGCGGCACGGCATCGGTCAGCACGGCGAGTATATTGGCGTGCTGACTGAACGAGGTCTTCGCTGGTGTGTCGGCCATCAGCCCGCGACCCGCATCCCAGCACTCGGCATATACGGCTTTGGTCAATCGACGGCCCAGTTCGCGGTAGTGTTCGGCGCGTTCGTTCTGACCGAAGTGTGCCAGCAAATCACCCGCCCGGACGTAGGTATAGGCCTGTTGCA
>JAYTAC010000795.1:0-6324 GCA_043737755.1 Spirosoma sp. | reverse complement strand
ATCAAATTCTGAGCGAACCTATACTGTACCTGTCTGATTACTTTGAGCGCAACAAAACGCTGTATTACGACAACCTGATGGCGGTTCGCCAAAAAAGTGATCTAACGCAATGGCTGAGATTTTTTTTGGTCGGCGTAATACAAACGTCCGAAAAAGCAATAGACAGCCTGAAGGCCATCATGCAGTTGAAACAGGATTGCGAAAGCCGGCTGCTGACATTGGGTCGAAAAGCACCGAACGCCAAACGACTGCTGGATGCGCTGTTCAACCAACCCGTGATGAACGGAGCCGACGTTGCCGATAGTCTGAGTCTGTCACCCGTCGCGGCTAATAACCTGCTGACCGACTTCATCCGGCTGAAAATCGTAATTGAAGTGACTGGGTTTAAACGAAACCGGCTGTTCTATTTCAATGACTATTTAGCCATTTTCCACCGGTAGCGGATCGACAACCCTACGCCCCTGCGGTACTCTCCCGCGTCACCCCGTCGATTTTCAGAATCAGGTCCGCGCCGTACAGCCCCGCCGGGGTTTGGTAACCGGCTTTCCAGTCGCCGTTGAGCACTTTTTTGGTGATGACCAGAGCCGCTAATGCCGTCAGCGTGTAGCCTTCGGGGCCGTGCAGCCGGGCTTCCACAGTTTGACCCTGCGCATTCCAGACCTTGCCCCAGACGTGGGTTCGGGCACGTTGGCGGCTGAGCGCGTCGGGGCCGGTAACGCGTTTGGCCACTTGCTTTTGCAGGAACGACCGTACCGCTCCGTTGCGCAGCAGACCACCCAAGTAGTTACCCAGCTTCGCCAACCGGATCTGCCCCGCCGACGAGCCGACGAACGTCTCAATGTTGGGGATGCCGGTCGTGTGGTACGCCGTCGACACGTCGCCCCACGGGATGCTCATGCAGGACCGCATCTGCCCGTCCCCGAAATCAATAGTTAATGTTTTATCGGCATTCGGTACGGTTTCGATCTGGCCGTTGCGCCTAATTCTGCCGCCCCCGCCCAGGCCTTCGAGCGCGGTTTGGGCCGTTCCCTGCGACAAGCTGCCCCCTTCGGTGAAAAAGGCCAATTGCAGATTCGTGGCGTCGGGAAGCCGGTTGTGGAGGTAGCGGGCCATGCAGTCGGTCGGCACCACGTCGAACCCCACGCCCGACATTAGCATCACGTTTTGCCGGATGGCTTCTTCGTGGAGGGTCATGCCGTGCTCGAACACGTCGATTTCGCCGGTAATGTCGAGGTAGTGCGTTCCGGTGCGCAGACAGGCCTGCTGCATCGGCGCGGCTGTTTGGGAGAAAGGCCCGGCGCAGTGCAGCACCACCGGCACATCGAGCAGCAGCGCGTCGAGAGCGGGGATATCGCTGAGGTCGGCCACGCGATACGTCAGGCCGTGTTTTTCGGCGAGGGGTTTGAGTTTGGCCGCGCTCCGGCCCGCCAGCACGGGCGTCAGCCCGAACTGCCCGGCGAGGTCGATAATAAGCCGGGCGGTGAAGCCGTTGGCTCCGTAGAGCAGAAAAGTGGCCGGTCCGTCGTATGGTGGGCCGTCGTATGGTGGGCCGTCGGACGGCGTTGTTGATCCGTTCATGGTCAGTTGGCAAGAGGACGCAAGCTACGCAGGTCGCCGGACTATCAGCAAGGATTGACACAACGGCGGCTGTCCGCGTTCACTGTCTAATACGTTCGGCAAACCGTCGCGCGGGTCTAACCGTTTATCGACCTATGGAATTACAACCGCTGAACTACAGCCTGACCCAAAGCCGCGAGGAGATTCCCTCCGTCCTGACCCCATCGCTGCCCCGTGCCGTCAACCGGTCGGACTCGTTTTTGTTGCTCGACGGTGAGTGGCAGTTTGCCCTCGACGCCGACGACCGGGGCCTGAGCGATGGCTGGCACCTCGGCCACACCTACGGGCGGACGGCGAATTGGCCCGGTACGGTCGAGGATCACTTAGCCGAAGCCAAAGACGCTTCACAAACGTCGTGGCAGGATACCGTTGTGGTCTGGTACGAACGGAACTTTACGCTGCCGCCTTTCGCCGACGGGTCAGCCGACAAATCCATGTTTCAGCTTACGTTCGGGGCCTGTGGCTACGAAACCCGCGTCTGGCTCAACGGGATGCCCCTCCAAACCATCGAAGGCGAAGAAGCCCACTACGGCGAATTCACCTCGTTCTCCTACGAACTCAACGCTGAGTACCTGCGCCCGGTAAACCGACTTACCGTCCGTATTGCCGACTCGATGGACGCCGACGTAGCGCGGGGCAAGCAGGAGTCGCACGTCTACAAGCGCGGGGGTATCTGGTATCAAACCTCAACGGGGGCCGTTCGTAGTATCTGGATCGAAGCCGTTGGCCGCAACCGGCTGCGTTCCCGCGTAGGAATCGTGGGCATGGTAGAGGACCGGCTCGTGCGGGTGAACCTGACGACCCGCATCCACGACCCCGGTCAATACGTGATTCGGTTGCAGGTGTTCGACAAAGGCAGTGCCCAGGCAGGTCCGCTGGCCGAATCCGACTTCCCGCTGCGGTTAGAAGCCGGGCAGAAACAACAGCGGGTGGTGATTGAGGTGCCCGGAGCTGAGTTGTGGTCGCCCGAGTCGCCGACGCTTTACCGGTTGGTGGCCCAACTCATCGACGCCGATGGCTACGGGTCGCCCATCGAAACGCATTTCGGCATCCGTAAGATCGAAGCGCGGGGCAATTCCATTTACCTCAATGGCGAGTCCATCTACCTCGACGGTATTCTCTACCAACCCGGCACGGCCACGTTCGATGAGATGAAACGGCATTTTGTGGCCATGCAAAAACTCGGCTGCAACCTCGTCCGGGTGCACATCGCGGGCATCGACCCCCGAATTTATAACCTTGCCGACGAGATGGGGCTGCTGCTGTGGGTGGAAGTGCCCAGTCCGCACAGTTCCACCGAACAAAGCCGGGCCAATCATAAAGCGGAACTGGAACGGATGCTGGCCCTGATGGAAACGCACCCGTCCATCGTGATCTGGAGCCTGTATAACGAGGACTGGGGCGTTCAGGACATCGCCACCAACCCGGAAACGCGTCGCTATATCACCGACACCTACCACTACATGCAGATTCATCATCCGCAGTTCCTGGTGGTCGATAACGACGGCTGGCAGCACGTTTCGAGCGAAGGTCGCCTGAAGTCCGACCTCTTCACGGCCCATCTGTACACGCCCGACCCCGACCGCTGGTGTACTATGCTCGATAGTCTGACACGGGGCGAACTGGAAGGCGCAACGGCTTTCCCGATGGTGGTGGGCGACCCGTTTTTCTACCGGCGTCAAGTGCCGCTGGTCGTCAGTGAGTGGGGCGGTTTCGGATTTGCCAACTACGGCGGGCCGACCGACGCCGACGACCGCACCGACCGAATCCGGCTCTTCAAACAGGAACTGCGCAAACGCGGTATCGCGGGCGACGTATATACCCAAGCCACTAACATCGAAGACGAGCGCAACGGCCTGATCGACTTCCATACGGGCGAACTGACGGTCCCCGCCGGGTTGCTGGCGTCGGGCGGAGCGGAGCCGGGCCAATGATCTGATTGAGGTCCGGTGGCTCAGTTAATTCTATCTTTTCTATGTATTTACATGGCTGAACAAACCAAATGAATCAGGGGTCGTTAAACACGGCAATCGGGGCGGAACTGAACACCCGCCCGTCCTAACGAACTCCCTGTCATGAAAGCAGCCGTATTTCACAAAATTGGCGACATCCGCTACGAGCACGTCGATGATCCCAACATAGAAGACTCCCGCGACGCCATCATCCGCATTACCTCCACGGCTATTTGCGGCTCCGACCTTCACATTTACAACGGGTTTCTGCCCCAGCTTCACCCCGAGGTGCTCGGTCACGAGTTTATGGGTATCGTGGAGGACGTGGGTTCGGGCGTGACGAACCTCAAAAAAGGCGACCGCGTGGTGGTTCCCTTCACTATTTCCTGCGGTAAGTGCTATTTCTGCGATCATAATCTACAGATGCACTGCGAAAATTCCAACAGCGAATACGGACCGGATGGCGGGCTGCTCAGCGAGAAAGGCGCGGCACTCTTTGGCTACTCAGACCTTTACGGTGGCTTCAACGGCGGGCAGGCCGAAGCCGTGCGGGTGCCCTACGCCGACTACGGCCTGCGCCACGTTCCCGAACAACTCAAAGACGAAGAGGTCCTGTTTTTGTCCGACATTTTCCCCACCGGCTGGAGTTCCATCGAGTGGGGCGAACTGAAGGGGGGCGAAACGGTCGCTATTTTCGGGTCGGGTCCGGTGGGCCTGATGGCGCAGAAATCGGCCTGGCTACAGGGTGCGGGTCGCGTGATCGCCATCGACACGGTGAACTACCGACTGGAGCGGGCCAAGCGCGTCAACAACGTGGAAACGCTGAACCCAAACGAGGTGGATATTGTCGAAACCATCCGTAGCATGACCGAAGGGCGCGGGGCCGACCTCTGCGTGGATGCCGTGGGCATGGAAGCCGACCGGTCGCTGCTGGACCGGGCAAAAGCGGTTATCAACCTCGAAAAAGGCACCATCAGTGTGCTGGAAACGTGCTTTCGGGCGGTGCGCCGGGGTGGTATCGTGTCGGTAGTAGGCGTTTATGGCACACCGTTCGACAACTTCCCGATTGGCCGGATGTTCGACAAGGGCATCACGATGAAGATGGGGCAGTCAGCCGTCCACAAGAATATCGACCACCTCCTGAACCTCGTCGTGGCCGGTAAAGTCGTGCTGGACGACATCGTCTCGCACGTGCTGCCCCTGAACGAAACGTCGCGGGCCTACGACATTTTCAAGAAGAAAGAAGACGACTGCACCAAAGTGATTCTGAAACCATAAGGCAGTTTGTGGTTTGTAGTTCGTGGTCTGTAGTTGCGGTTCCCCGTCGGGGCTGCAAACCACGAACTACAAACCACGAACTACAAACCACCTAATAAATCATAAACTCAACACATGGAAACCCAGCAAAACGGAAAAACGGCCCTCATCACGGGCGCATCGAGTGGTATCGGCAGCGAGTTGACCCGGCTTTTCGCCAAAGACGGATACGCCCTGATTCTTGTCGACCGCGACGAGAGCGGCATGAGCCAATTGGTTTACAACCTCAAAAATCAGTACGGCACTCAGGCAACGCTCATCACCAAAGACCTCTCCGACCCCAATTCGCCGGAAGAAATATACGCCCAGACAGCCGGAACGACGATTGACGTGCTGGTAAACAACGCAGGCTCCGGCGAGTATGGCCAGTTTGCTACCGAAACCAACATACAGCGCGAATTAGCCATTATTCAGGCCAACGCTACGTCGCTGATGCACCTGACCAAGCTGTATCTGAAAGACATGGTCGCTCGCAACGAGGGTAAAATTCTGATGCTCGGCTCCGAAGTGTCGGTGGCCCCCAGCCCGATGATGGCCGTTTATGGAGCTACGAAAGCGTTTATCAAGTCGTTTTCGGAGTCGGTGCGGAGCGAGTTGAAAGGCAACGACTCGAAGGTTACCATCACGGTGCTGATGCCGGGGGCAACCAACACCAACTTTTTTAAGGTGGCTGGTGCTGCCGACGTCAAAGGGGCCGATCCGAACAAAACTGCCGATCCCGCTGCCGTGGCTAAAGAAGGTTACGATGCCCTGATGGCTGGTAAAGACCATGTGGTAGCGGGTTTTGTGAACAAGCTGCGCGTGGCAATGGCCCACCTGCTGCCCGACCCGCTGGTGGCAGCGGGTGCCCGCAAGGACATGATGCCACGGGACGAAGCCGTCGAAAAGCAGCAGCAAATGGTGCTCATTAGTGTTGCCGTGGGTATTGGCGTCGTGGCCGGATTGTGGCTGCTGTCGCGAAATGACAACGCGGTGATGCCCAATGCGTATGACAAAGCCCGGTATCGTTACAAAGCTTACAAAGGCAAAAAATCGGCAGAGAAGGCCATAGCGTCGGTCGGAGACACGGTCAAAGGCGCGTATCGTAAAGCCAAGAATAACGTCGAAGACGCCTTGGCATAAACCCTCTGATTCGTGAAAGCACCGGGCCAAACAGTCCGGTGCTTCTATTTTCAGTCCACAATGGGTCAGATGACATTTTAACCGGCACTACAGACCTCGTTAATTATCAACCCGTTAAACTGTCCTGTTTTATACTCAACAACTGACGATGCTATGACTGAAACGTATGCAAAAGCCTTTGGGCTTGGCGCAACAATCGGGATGCGGGCGTTGGCTGGCCCCGCCCTGCTGAGCCGAAAATTAGTCCGCACCACGCCGGTCAACGAACCACAGCGGCCCGTGGATTACTTTATTCAGCAGCCGGTGGCGACGGCCT
>JAYTAC010000794.1:0-2560 GCA_043737755.1 Spirosoma sp. | reverse complement strand
GAGCATCGGCCTGTCGGGTGCATCGAACGTCATCCTGCGGGGCCGGGCCACCGAGTTGAACGCTGATCTGAGTGGAGCCAGCAAGATCGAAGCGACCGGATTAGCCGTTGACCGCGCCGAAGTCGATGCCAGCGGAGCCAGCCACGCCGACCTCGGTCAGGTTGGCTCGCTCAACTCCGAAACATCAGGAGCCAGCAAGGTGACGCGGCAGTGACCAGTTGTCAGTAAACAGTTATCAGTTATCAGTGAGTGATCGGTCTACTGTACGCTGGTAACTGATAACTGGTCACTGACCACTGGTCACTGTTTCCGCCTGCTGCTCCACCCTCGCTTCGGCAACGGCTACTTCAGTCTCCTGCTGGCGGTTGTCGCGCTCGAAGACCTCCATCAGCACAATGAAGTAGGAAAGCAGCAGCGGCCCCATCACTAAACCGAGGATACCGAATATCGGGACACCAAGCACGATTCCCGCCAGCGTAACGAGCGGATGAATGTCGCCCATGCGCTTGGCTAACGCAATGCGCAGCAGATTGTCGATATTGATGATGACGACAATGCCCACCACCAAAATACCGATACCCTGACTCGTATTGCCCTGTGAGAGTTGAATCAGCCCGGCAGGACCCCACACCAACGGCGTTCCGAGAACGGGGATAAAGGCCATAAAAAAGGCGATGACGCCCCAGAACGGCGCATCCGGCACACCAAATATCCAGAGCGTCAGCCCCGTCAGGATGCCCTGCACCAAACAGACCAACGCCTGCCCCAGCACGTTGGCATTGACGTTGTTTTTGAGTGATTCGCCTAGTTCGCGCTGGGTGTCGCGCTTAAACGGCAGGTACTTGTGCAAACCCTTCTGAAAGGCTTCCTGCTGGGTAAACATGAAATAAAGCGTGAAGAACATCAGGCCGATGATGACAATGAAATCGAGCGCACCACCGGCTAATGACGGCAGCAACCGGCTGACGTAGCCACCGACCTGCTGCGCCAGTGAACGCAGATTTTGCGGATTAGTGACCTGAAAGCCGGTCAGTTCTTCGCCTTTTTTGACTAAATCCAGAATGCCATCGGTGTTTTTGCTGTACTGCTGAATGCGCCCGGCGAGCATCAGACTCAGCGTCAGAAACGGCATGACGATGACTACCAATGAAAAAACGATCAGCAGAGAGGTTACGAGCGTCCGGTTCCAGTTGTGCTTGTGGACCAGCGCGGTGAACCACGGCCTAAAAATGACGTACAGGATGCCCGCGCCCAAAAACGCCGACGTGTAACCACTAAGGCCAAAGACGATGAAGCCCGCAATAATAACTAAGCTGGTGATGAGCAGAACCCGCTGCTGCTTTGGTGTATAAATCGTTGCCATTCGTTGAGAAATCGTCCAGTTGGTGGTATCAGGCAGAATAAATTCCTCAATAAACACACCAACGCCCCCGAATTGTTTGCTGATGCGCACGGGACGGGGTTACTCAACTGACAAAGCAGGGACGTCTAAGGCGCGAACCTGCGCTAAGTACTCGGCGGGAAGCAACACCCGCTGCACCAGCGAACGCAGCCGGAGTGCGTTCAACAGGCCATACAAACCGACGGAATACGTCAACAGCGGCTTTTTGGGGAGACCCAGCAACTCACTGACCCGCTCCGGCACCAGCACGGCCTGCGCCTGCCGAAGCAAGTTGTACCGCCAGCTACCCAACTGCTCCCGGTATCGCCCGAACAACCTGTCGGTAAATTCGCTGCGGACCAGATCGCGGTCGAGGTGAGCCTGCCGGTCCAACTGCCAGTCGGCATAATTGGCGGGCAGATCGGAAACGTTCAACCCCGTGCCCACCTCCCGAAAGTGACCAAACAAATCGGCGCGTTCAGCATTCGTCAGCGGTCGGTGGAGGAGTTGGTAAGCCCGTTCGGAGTAGTCGATGAGCATGTAGAGCACGTCGCGGTAAGCCCAGTCGGGAATCCGGCGGCCCCGTTCCTGCTCCACCCCGCCATGAATGGCGTTGATCTGGCCGAGGGCCTGCCGCGCCTGCACGTCGGTGGCCAGCAGGATTTTCTGGGCATACTCAACCGTCGAAAACAGCCGGGCAACGGGGTCGGCGGGGAGCTTACCGGTGAAAAACAGCCAGTCGACGGCCCGGTTGAGGGCAAATTCAGCCGCAGCACCGCCAAAAATCAGCAGGATAACATCGGCGTCGCCCCAGATCCGGCGGATGATGGAGCCGGGCGGGACAAACATGCGCGGTGGTTCCGTAGCAGACGAAGCGTTCATAACGCCAGGACAACGAATTCGACGCGCCGGTTCTTTCGTTTGTTCTCTTCCGAATCGTTGGGAGCCGCCGGACGCCCGCCACCGGACCCTTTGGGCCGCAGCCTGTTATCGGCGATACCGTTGGTTGCCAAGTAGTTGCGAATAATTCTGGATCGGTTCTCCAACAGAGCGAGGTTGAGCCGCCGGTCGCCCACGTTGTCGGTATGTCCGGCAATCTCGATGACTAATTTGGGCGTGGTGGTCAGGGTTTTAGCTAATTTGTCTAATTGCGGATACGATTCGGGCCGCAGAACATAG
>JAYTAC010000793.1:0-2562 GCA_043737755.1 Spirosoma sp. | reverse complement strand
CCTCGTAGTTGACGGTTGCGCTCAGGCGGTCGCGCCGGGCGGCTTCCGAGAAGTCGGCCGTGACGACAATATCTACGGAATACTTGTTGCCGATCTTCTGCTCCTCATCGTAGAAGCCGTGGTAAGAGAAAAATTCGAGACCTTCTAAAGATATTGTTCCCACGCTGCCTTATATCTGGTCGAAAAATGAGCCGTTCTTCTTTTCCCGTCCCTCATCAACCGTTGCCATGATTTCGGGCTGGACTTGATCCATCTGGTGTTGGGATGTACCGTCCTCAACCGGCATCGGCTCCTCGCTGCGCTCGTCACCAACAACCTGAGTCGCGTCACCGGCAATGGCGTCGGCGGGTGCCGGGTCGGTGTGGGTCGATTGCTCGATTGCCTCGTCAAGTTTGGCCATCAGTGGTTCATCAACCGGAATGGCTTCGGGAATGGCGTTTTCGCGTTCGCTCAACGCGGGTAGTTCGTCCACGCTGGCAGCCGGGACTGACGGGGTATCGGGCTGAGCCTGATTCTCGCGCTGCCGAATGTCGTCGTTGATCTGCGTCGCAACCTCGTCGATTTTGCCTCTCAGGTTCTGTTTGGCAAATTTCTTCTCGAACCGGTCGACGCTGTCGGTGGCACTGCTGGCTAAGGCCCGAATCTGCACGGCTAAGTTCTCTTTGTAGTGTTCCAGTGCGTTGAAGTCGTGCTCCATCGCTTTCAGGTCGTTGAGGATGTTGTCTTTCAGGTAACTGGCTTGATTTTCAGCATCCTGCACCATCAACGCCGACCGTTTGCGGGCATCGGCCAGCAGATCATCGGCTTTCTGCTTCACCTCACTCAGGTACAACTCCCCCGATTTGGTAGCTTGATCCGTGATTTGGGTGCTGGTGTCTTCGGCCATTTTGAGGGTTCGGAACAGCGTCATCTCTACCTCCCGGAGTTTACCCAACTCCTTCTCTGACATCTCGAGCTGCATTTTCAGCATTTTATAGTCACTCGTGACGCGCTCCCATTCCTGAGACAGGGAGACTAAGAATGCGTCGACATCTTCCGTTTTGTAGCCGCGTATACCTTTTTCAAAAGTATGTTGCCGGATTTCGATAGCCGTAATTTTCATTGGCGTTTATTCGGTTTAGGTAGCATTGAAAGCACCCGTAGAGGGTGAAGTAACGCCCATAATACGTATTTAGCAAAAAATAACAGGAGAAATCCGCTCACTCGGTCACAATGGCTGCTTTTAGCCCACTTTCCAGGTCGAAATAGTGCGGTCATCGCTCGCCGACAGCAATTGGTTGTGGTAATCCGTCCAAAGCAGCCGGTTGACCGACGTGCCGTGTCCGGCGTGGCGGGCGCGGTCCACTACTTTCAGCAATCGGTACGTTCGGGCATCCCAAATCTTAACTGACTTGTCCATGCTGGCCGTAGCAAACAGATCACCACCGGGGCTGAACGTGAGGTGATTAATGGCAAACAAGTGCGCGGCTATATCCTGGTGGAGACCATATCCCCGCTCAACATCCCAGATTTTGATGTGCGCATCGCGCCCGGCCGTGAGCAGAAACTGAAAGTCGGGGGAATAGGCCACCGTAAATACCGAGTTGGTGTGCGCCGGAATCGTCTGCTTAAGGTCGTACGTTTCCAGATCGAAAACACGGACGGTCGTATCGCTGTAGCCCACGGCCAGTTCCCGCTCAATGGGGTTCACGGCCAAACACCGTGCCGACTGGTCCGACGCTTTCAGGTATTTCCGAACCACTAACCCATTAGAATCCAGCACGGCTACGACGCCATCGGATAGCGCCACGAACGCGTCGTTCCGGTAAAAGGCAATGTCGAACAAAGCCGCCGACGTCAGTTTGAGCGAACTTGTTTCCCGTTTTTGCGTCGGGTCGATCAGGTGCAGCCCTTCGTAGTTCTGCCCCACCCACAGCAAACCGCTCACCGGATGCAGGGCGAGGGTATACACCGACGCCGGGACTTTTGCCACCAATGCACCCAGGTCGGGCCGGTCCAATTGCCAGCGCACCACCTGACCATCGCCCCCGGCCGAAAAAAACTGATTCGACTCAACACCGTGTTCAAGTGCATAAACGCAGTCGCGGTGCCCGCCAAAGGTGTCGAGTTTTTGAACCTGCATGATTAATGTCGAATATTGACGGTCAACACCCAAAAGAACCGATTAATTGATGCCCGCACCAACATTTCTGTCCCTCAACGACGACTGTACGGTGGTGTTGCGGCCCATCACGGAAGACGAACCGACGCTCCGGGCAGGTTTAGTGCTGACACCGTCGGAGCAGGACGATTTGAGCGGTATTCGTCATCCGGCCCAGCGAATCGAGTGGTTGGCGTGCCGGGTGGCGGTGCGGCAGTTGGTCAACCGGCAGGGCCTGACCTACGCGGGTTTGCAAAAAGACGAGTACGGAAAACCCCATCTGATTGACAGATTGGGAGAGGTTTCATTGTCGCACACGGGCGGATGGGCGGCAGCGGCATGGCACCGGTCGCGCCCGGTTGGGATCGACGTTGAGCCGGTTCGTGAGCAGTTCAGCCGGGTGGTGCCGAGGGTGCTGTCGG
>JAYTAC010000792.1:0-6339 GCA_043737755.1 Spirosoma sp. | reverse complement strand
TGTCGGTGATGTGCAACAGACCATCGACACCGCCAAGGTCGATAAACACACCAAAGTTGGTCATGTTCTTAATAACGCCTTCCAGCACCTGACCCTTTTCGAGGTTGTTCAGGATTTGAGCGCGTTGGGCTTCGAGGTCCTTCTCAATCAGTACCTTGTGCGAAACCACGACGTTATCGTTGGCGTAGTTGATCTTGACGACCTTCACTTCCATCTTCTTGCCGACGAAAACGTCGAAGTCGCGAATCGGCTTTACGTCGATCTGCGAACCGGGTAAGAAGGCTTCAATGCTGAATATATCGACAATCAGACCACCTTTCGTCCGGCGCTTCACGAAGCCGTCGATCACGAGATCTTCGTCTAAAGCACGTTGGATTTTCTGCCAGGCCGTAATCACTTTCGCTTTTTTGCGCGAGAGTACCAACTGGCCGTTGGGGTCTTCCTGACTTTCTACGTACACTTCAATTTCGTCGCCCATCTTCAGTTCCGGCATGTCGCGGAACTCGGAAGCGGGCACGATACCATCCGATTTGAAACCAATGTTGAGCAGAATCTCCCGATCCGTAATACCGACAACGGTTCCCATCACTACTTCTTTCTCCTTGACGACCGCCAGCGTGTTGTCATAGAGTTCCAACATCTTGCTGTGGTCGTCGAGCGAATAACCGCTGCCAAATCCTTTGTTGTCTGCCCGGTCCCAATCGAATGCCGGCAGTTCGCGTTGCTGCGTTTTGCTCATAAATACTATTTCCTGACCCACTCAGTACATCAGTCCGTGGGTCAATGGCGGGCTGACTTTTAAATTGGTGAAATTTTGTCCTCAAAAAAGGACTGCAAAGATAGCAACAGGTTGTCCAAAAAAGTTTCGGCCAACGAAAAGTCTTGATACAAAGGCTGAAAGCAGAGGGGAGAAGACAAAAAGGGAACTCCGAAACCGGTCCCTCTCTCATCTTCTCCCCTCCTGCTTTGCTCTCTTACGCTACAGAAATGCTTTCTCTTTCTTGGCTAAAAACGGCATCCAGCTTTCTTCGATTGAGCCGGAGAATTCGCGCAAAAAAACCAGAAACGTTGGTTTGAACGGCTTCTGGCGGAGTTTTAGATTGGCTTCGTCCGGCGTGTAATCGCCTTTGCGCGAGTTACACCGTTTACAGGCCGTGGCTAAGTTGTCCCAACTGGTTTTGCCCCCGCGCGATTTTGGAATAACGTGGTCGAGCGTCAGGTCTTCGGTTGTGCCACAGTACTGACAATGGTGGCCGTCACGCTTGAAAATGTTCTGCCGGGTGAGCATAACACCTTTGTAGGGTAAGCTGACGTACCGGTGAAGCCGGATGACCGACGGCATCGGGAACTCGGCGGATACCGTTCGGAGCGTAAATTGCTCTGATTCGGCGACGAGTTCGGCTTTGTCCAAATAAACCAGCAAAAATGCTTTGGGAACGGAGCAGATGCTGAGTGCGCTGTAATCTTGATTCAAGACCAATACTTTCCTGCCCATGTCGCGTTAAGATGCCTCTGTACGGTAGCAAGTTACAGAGTTACCCACAAAACGGCAAGCAGTCTTGTAAAGTTTAATACCGTTCCCGCTGCATGTCCCGCTGCACGTCGCGCTCTTTGATGCTATCCCGTTTATCGTAAAGTTTCTTGCCTTTCGCCAGGGCGATTTCTACTTTGGCGAAACCCCGCTCGTTTGTAAACATCCGGGTGGGCACGATGGTCAATCCCTGATCCTTTAGTTTCTCACTGATGCGTTTGATTTCGCGCTTGTTGAGCAACAATTTACGGTCGCGGAGGGGTTCGTGGTTGTAGTGGGTGCCTTCGTTATAGAGCGAGATATTCATCTGGCGAACGTACAGTTCGTCGTTCAGCATCAGGCAGTACGCATCCTGTAGACTCACCTTCCCCTGCCGCGCCGACTTGATTTCGGTGCCGGTCAGGACAATACCAGCCGTGAATTTTTCCAGAAATGAATACTCGAAGGAAGCCCGCCGGTTGCGAACGTCAACGTGTTTAACAATCGAAGCAGAAGCCATACAAATCAGTGAAACGGGCCGCAAAGGTAGCCGGGTATCAGGGAGAACACCGGAAAAAGAACGGCGGTTTGGGAAGTCACGAAAAACCGGTCGGGTAACGAAATCGATTTCGTTACCCGACCGGTCAGTTCAGCAGGCTATGCAGTACCCCGGAAATCCTACTTCTTTTTCGTCTCTTTCGGTTGGTATTCCTTGTTCAGCCCGGCCAAAATCGCTTTTGTTTGATCGGCCGCCGGATCAGCGAACAGGATTCCGCCCCCTTTAGTGTATCCCAGTACAAACTCGTATTTGTTCTGGGCGTTGACTTTCCTGAGATACTCGTAAATCTGATCGTAGAGTTGTTTGTTCTTAGTCTGCTCCTCGGCGGCCAATGTCTGAGCGGCTCGTTCGCGGTAGGCCAGGATATCCTGCTGTTCTTTCTGGAGCGAGACTTCCGTGGCACGACCCTGCTCCTGGGTCATGGTAGCCGCCCGTTGCTGGAAGAACGCAACTTTATTTTGCAGGTTACGGCCTTTGGTAGTCAAGTCGTTCTCGAGCTGAAACCGCTTGCTTTCGAGTACTTTCTGGGTGTCTTTGAAAAAATCGTACTTCGTCAGCAGCGAATCGACGTTGACATAAACGATAGCCCGACCTTTTGCTTCGGCGGGTTTTGCCGCTACGGTTGTTACGGCGGGTTGGCGGTCTTTGAAGTGCAGGTAGTACAGGATGGCTACGGCAATGGCCAGAACAACATTCAGAATCAACGAGGTATTCTTCACAGGAAACGGATTGGTTAGTGACAAGTTTATCGGGCAAAGGTATGGGATTTACGAATCAGGCATTACGAATCGCCGGTCGATTTGCCACCGCCTGCCGCACGAAGTACCCCGCCAGCCCGCTCAGCCCCCCCACCAGACCGCCCAGAACGACCGTTGCCAGCATCAGCAGGACGGGCGCATCGGCTTTGAATAATAGCTGACTCATCCGGCCGGTGAAAATACCATCGGTGCGGAGGTGAACGACCAGAGCATACCCCAGCCAGACCAACGCCACACCCACAAACCCGTGCAGGAACGCGCTGCCTCCCCCAAAGCTTCGCCAGCAGCAAATGGCAAAGGCAACGATGGCTATGCTCCACCACGGGAGCACCAACTGCGCTACTAAACTGATGATGGCAATGAGCAAAATCTGAATCATGAGGGGAGTTATTTTAAGGTCATCATTCGTTTGACGCGCGGATTTTTCTCCTGGACCGATTGCAGATACACTAGTTCGTGAAGTTTGCCCGTGCGCCAGGTCTCAATCTGGTCCTGATAGTGCGGATTGCCCGGATTACCCGATTGCCCCCCCGGATACACGCCGTATGCTTTGGGAGTTGGTCCCAGTTCGACGACCATCCGCCACGAGGGACCCGTTCGCTCGGTGGTGGCGTTTACGATGACGTTGCCCCCGCCCGTCTGCACATTCAGGACACTGAACGCGTCTAAACCCGGCACCAAGTGGCGAATCGACGTTGCTTTGTGCGGTCCCCACGCCCAGGCCGGGCCGATGGGTCCGTGCTTTTTGGTGAGCGTGTCGCAGGCGGCCCGGAAGCTGCCGACCAGTACGTCGGTCATGGTTTCGCGGGGCGTTGTTTTCACGTTGTCGAACCAGCGGGCGGTGGGTTCGCGCTCGATGAGCCGCATTGTCCGGTCGAAACTCGGCAGTTTCGTCAGCAGCGTGTCGCCGTGGTTGAATTCGTCCTTCCAGATGCCATCGTAAAGCTGTCGGTTCCATTCGGCGAAAATTGTGGCACCAACTGCATTAGTATCGTTTTGGTACGGCCAAGCTTTTAGAACGGTCAGTGCTTTGGCGTAGTCACCCGTTAAACTTGCCTTGTTCAGAGTTGGCAGGAGTTTGGGCAGGGCCGTTGCCGCCCGCAGGTTGTACAGGTCGTTTTGCAACCGGCGCATACTGTCGGTCGTGACGCGCTGCATGGCCGTCAGTCGCTGGTTAATGCGCATACCGCGCTCGGCGGGAGCGAACTGCCAGTTGATATAATACGGATAGGTCGGATCGGTGGAGAACTGGTTGGCCGAACTGACAAACCCCCTCGGCGGGTTTTTGACGCGTGGGTTCTGTGCAGGTGGAATCCAGCCCTGCCAGTCGTGGGCCGGGTTGGTACCGTCGAGCAAATACTTGCCCTGTTCTTTCCATTTCAGCGGGTATTTGCCGTTGGGAATGATGGCAATGTCTTTATTGACGTCGGCGAACACAAAATTCTGGGCCGGGGCACCGTAATACGTCAATGATTTTGCGTAATCGTCGTAGTTTTTGGCCCGGTTGAGTTGGTAATAGGCCAGCAGTTCGTTGGTTGGTTCGTGGGCGATCCAGCGGGCGGCATACCCCGACGGGATATTGGCGCGGAAGCCCTTTTGCCCGCCCTGATTGACCACCGGGCCGTGGTGAGTGTAATAAACGGTGTCGATCACGTCGGGCATACCTTTTACTTTAATCACCTCCAGCCGACGCCGAACGGATTTCCACTGTCCGCCATGCCAGTAAGCCTGCTTGCTGGCATCCCGAAACCGGATTTTGTAGAAGTCGAGCACGTCGGCCCCCACATTCGTTACGCCCCACGCCACCTGCTTGTTGAACCCAATAATTACGCCCGGTGCCCCCGGCAGCGACGCCCCGCAGGCATTCATGGTCGGCGAAACCAACTGAATCTGGTACCAGATCGACGGTAAACTCAGCGTCAGGTGAGGGTCATTGGCCAAAATCGGGTAACCCGTGGCTGATTTTTGTGCCCCGACTGCCCAGTTGTTGCTGCCAATGGCCGGGTCGTGGTCGGGCCAGTTCAACGCCAGCGGGTTGGTCTCCGGCAATGAATCAGCAGGTGCTGGAGCGAGTATGTTGAGGGGTTTAAAATCCCACTTTGTGCCGGGTGGGATGATGGGGTCTTCCTGGTCGGGATAGTCGGGAAACAGGTCGTTGGTAGTGGCAGCCCCGAACAGTTGCCGGACGTTGCTCATCTGCAAATCGTCAGCACCACTGGCCAATGTGCTGGTCATCGCTTTGAGCAGCAACGCGCATTTGAGGGGCGTCCACGGTTCGGGTGCGTACCCCAGCAATTTGTACTCGACGGGGTAATTAGCCGGGCGAAGTTGGGAAATCCAGGCGTTGACTCCGGCGGTGTAAGCATCCACAATTTGTTTAGAGGTCGGATCGCTCGTCATGGCTTTCAGTGCCTGCTCGGCTCCGTAGACCATACCGATTTCGCGGTTAAACCGGTCCAGCGGCAGTGCCCGCTCCCCCACTAATTCAGACAGCCGCCCGCCAGCAGCATGGGTCTGAAACTCCATCTGCCAGAGCCGGTCGCGGGCGGTCAGGTAACCTTGGGCAAAATAAACATCGTGGTCGTTCTGAGCGAATACGTGCGGCACGGCCTGGTCATCGAACAGCACCGTGACGGGGGCTTCTGTACCATCCAGATCGATTTCCTGGTTGGCATCGGCTTCGGTCTCCGCGTTTTGCCAGAAACCAACAAATGGGCTGAGTAGCGGACCGAACGCCGGAACGCTGCCCCACGGCCGGTTCAAGACGTAGACAAGCAGTAGTGCGAGAAATGAGAATACAATGGCTTTGATATAATTCATGAGACAAAGTCGTCGACGTACATGGTTACAGTATGCAAGTTTACTATGGCACCCAGCAAATAAAAAGTATTGTTTTCCTGATCGACACAAATCTTCTACGCACATCGCCACGACCGGAACAATTGACGCTTACCGGGCAACCCTCGCATCGGGTTCACAACAGACACTATTCTGTCATTACTCACTGAACGTATCCAATCCCATGCCTGTCAACGATATAGGCAGAAAACTGTACTTTTGGGTATTCCTGCCAATCAATTCTATGCGCCTTATTGTTTTGCTGTTCGCCATGAGCCTGATTTCGCATTCCGCTCAACCGGTTCCGCCCGCCTTCGACATACAGGGGCACCGGGGCTGCCGGGGACTGATGCCCGAAAACACGATTCCCGCTTTTCTGAAAGCACTGGACCTCGGCGTCACCACATTAGAATTAGACGTAGTCATCAGTAAGGACCGGCAGGTGGTTGTTTCGCACGAACCGTATTTCAACTCGGCGTTCAGCATCGGGCCGGACGGAAAATCGGTTGGCAAGGGTGACGAAAAGAGCCTGAATCTCTATCAGATGAACTATGCTGACATCAAACGGTATGATGTCGGCTCCAACGGCAACCCGGCCTACCCCGAACAGCAAAAACTGAAAGCCCATAAACCGCTGCTGAGCAAGGTAATCGAGCAGGCCGAAGCGTATCGCA
>JAYTAC010000791.1:0-6339 GCA_043737755.1 Spirosoma sp. | reverse complement strand
TGTTGCTGCACCCATCGGTCTACGTTCAGCGGGCCAATTTCAATGCCGCCCTGAACGTCGGTACGAAAGACGACCAGATCAAAAAGAAAATGGACTGGTACGTGGCGCAGAACAAACAGGCTACCAAGTTCTCGCCCGGCAAAAGAGCGGTGCTGGAACTGATGAGCGACCAAAAAAACCAGATCGAAGCGTATCTGAAAAGCAACAGGCCCGACCTGAAAAGCAGATCGGACCTATTGGCCGTAGTTACGTATTATAACGGATTGTGAAGGTATGTAACACGGACTTCAGTCCGTTTTTACCAACGGACTGAAGTCCGTGTTACCTCTACTCGCCAACGGGCGTGACTACCGGGCTTGGGCCCGTTTCGCTGCTTTCATTTTTGGGTCCGCGCCGACGCTTCTTCCGGCGTTTGGGCTTGTCCGACACCGACCCATCGGCATTCACCGGGCGTGGTAGCTGTGGGGCGTCAATACCGTTAGCGATCACGTCAACTGCTTCTACAGCACCTTCCGGGCGGGGTGAATCACCCTGAACACGGCCATTGCCGTTAGACCGGTCACCCGACGGGACACCGCTCCCGGAACGGCGTTGTCCATCGCGTCCCCGCCCTCCGTCTCCACGGGAGACCAATCCCGCTCCGGTCGGAGCGCCGGAGCGGCCATCGGAACGTCCCCGGCCGTTGTTGCCATCGCGCCCGGCACCCGGCCCGCTTTTGCCACGCAGTCCGCTGAACCGTTTTGGGTCGAACACGGGTGATTTGCCCATGCCCAGACCCTCCGTCACGGACCGCTTGTCGATCTCGCGCTCAATGAGTTTCTCGATGTTGACGATGCGGTTCTGGTCCTGATCGCTGATGAACGTGATGGCCGTGCCAGTGGTAGCAGCCCGCGCCGTGCGGCCAATCCGGTGTACGTAATCCTCGGCGTCGCGCGGAATGTCGTAGTTGACAACGTGCGTGAGGTTGTCGATGTCGATGCCGCGCGACAGCACGTCGGTAGCGACCAAGATTGGAAACGCCTTGTTTTTGAAATCGCGCAGCACCACCTCGCGGTCGTCCTGCTCCAGGTCGGAACTGATGCCCCGCGCTTCGTAGGTCAGTTTGCTCAGTGCCCGCACAATCCCGTTCACTTCCGACTTACGCGACGTGAACAGCACCATACTCAGGACCGGCTTGGGGCTGTTCTGGATCAGATGAGCCAGCAGCGGCAGCTTCTGGTTGTCGTAGGCCAAATAAAACTGCTGGTCGATACCGGCCGCCGGTTTAGACACCGCCAACCGAATCTCTTCCGGCTCATTCAGAATGCGTTTGGAGAACTCCCGGATTTTGTTGGGCATCGTGGCCGAAAACAGCAGCGTCTGCCGCTTGACGGGAATCTTCTCGACGATGCTCATGATGTCGTCCGAGAAGCCCATGTCGAGCATCTTATCGGCTTCATCGAGCACGAGATAGTCGATCTTGTCGAAGTTGACGTAGCCAAGCTGCATATGAGCCATGAGCCGACCGGGCGTCGCAATGATGATGTCGGCCCCGGTTTCGAGGGCTTTGCGCTGCTTGTCCCAGTCGTCGCCTTTGCCCCCGCCGTAGATGGCGATGCTATTGGCCTGTACAAAATATCCGAAACCTTCGACCTGCTCGTCAATCTGTTTGGCCAGCTCACGCGTCGGCACCAGAATGAGCGTACTGGTGTGGTCGTGGTCGGCGTGGGAGATTTTGTCGAGCAGCGGGATGAGGTAGGCGGCTGTTTTGCCGGTGCCGGTCTGTGCGCTGGCGATGAGGTCGCGACCGGCGAGAATTACGGGAATGGCCATCTCCTGAACGGGCGTGGCCTTCAGGTAATTCATGGCGTCCACGCCAGCCAGCAGGTCGTCGTGGAGGTTAAATTCGGAAAATGTCAAGGTAGCAGCCGCTTCGGCGGTCCGATTACTAAAAGTGAAAACCGCTGACCTTGATTTCCCGGCCAGCAAACCGTCGCAAGTCGTTCACGACTGCTTAATAACAAATATACAAAAAAACGGGAATTCTCAGGATACGAAGGATGCAGTGCCCGTTTGTGAAAGTCGGCACGCAGTTTATTGACGTTCGTGTGCACTGGTCATGCTGCGCACACTCACATTCATGAAACGGGCATTCACTTCGACTTTGCCTCCACTTTTGGCTTCAGCGTACCCCGCGCAATGGGTTCCGGCTTCGATTTGGGCGTGGTGAAACGCAGCAGTGTTGCCGTCGGGAACTCAGCTTTGGGCGATTTGGCGACGAGTAGCTGATAAGACCGGGTGCCGATGACCAAGTTGTAGTACGTTATATACGGACCCGATTCCTGAGCCAATCCCCAGTTGGCTACCGGTTCTTTGGCCAGCAACGTCTGGTCCTCCTCCGACAAAGCAGCAAAAGCCGTGTCGGGTAGAAACTGCTTATCGGTCACGTCGCCAATCAGCGAAACAACGGCGGGCGGGGTTGCCGGGGCGGGTTTAGTCTGCGCAATGGCTGACATTCCAACCAGCAGGCATAGCAACGATACGACGAATCGGTTCATGGTTTTCGCGAGTAAATAACATCCGTCGGGCGCGTTTGACGGCTTCAAAGTCACTTGTAAACCCGGATTCACCGAACAATGCTTTTTTCGGTTCTCATTTCTCTCCCGCGCCGGGCCAGAAAAAGACCCGCCATCACTGACGGGTCTTTTTTACTTTCACTTGTGCAAAAGCGTGATGCTTACCGGTTTTCGACCAGTGCTTTAAATTCGTCAACGGTGACTTCCTGCGTAACGGTGGTCATCTGCGATTTGGTGTACTCGATCACTTTATCGTCATACACCCGGTTGAAGGTGCTGCTGTAGTTCTGACCGTTGTTTTTTTCGTCCATCAGGTAGTTGCGGGCAATGCGGTCGATGGTTTGGGTCATCTCTTCGTTCTCACCACCCATGAAACCGAACTGCTCGCTCACCATCTCGCGCGTCGACGCCAGCACTTCCTCATACTCAACTTTGATATCGTCTTTTTCAGCAATCTTATTTTTGATGAGCTGCAACTTCACCGACTTCGTGAAATCGTCGTACTGCTCCTCGATCTGCTCCGGCGTAAACTTACCTTCGTTCGTTTCCAGCAGCCAGTTTTTCAGAAATTCGTCGGGCAACAGAATCGGCGTGTTGTCGAGCAAGGTTTTTTCGATGTCCAGGCGCAGCAACTGAGTGGCTTCGCGGGTGTAGTTGCTCCGAACGATATCGGCTACTTTCGTGCGCAGTTGATCTTCGTTCTCCACCGCACCGGCTCCCAGCACTTTGTCGAAAAACTCCTGATTCAGTTCGGCGGGTTCATGGCGGGTGATGTCATCGACCTCAAACGTAAATTCACCCGTCAGGTTGGCGGCTTCCTCTTTTTTGACGCCGGTAGCCGTCGCGCGGGCTTTCTCGTCGGGAAATGCCTGTTCCATCACAAAGGTCACAACGTCACCTTTTTTGGCACCAAAGAACTGTCCTTTGGCGTCGTCGGCCATCTGATTCATTGGAAAGGCGGTTTTAGCCGTGAAGCGGTCCGCAGACGCGTAGTCCGCAGACGCGTTGTCCAGCGCATCGGGTTCTGCCGGTTCGGAGTCCGCCGACATGGAATCGGATGAATCACCTTGCTGCGCTCCTTCCGGCGCATTCACCTGCTTCAGTTCGCCGTAGATCGTGTCGCCGTCGGCCACTTCCTCGCCGTGGGTGTGCGTGTGGAATCGCTGGCGCAGATCGGCAATGGTGGAATCGATTTCGGCGTCGCCCGCCTGAATTTCGTACTGCGTGACACTCGGCAGATCGGCAAAGTCAATGCCAAATTCCGACGCCAAACCCAGCGTATAGCTGAACGCAAAATCAGATTGGTTGTCCCAGTCGATGGCTTCGGCGAGTTCGCGGTCGGGAACGGGGTCGCCCACGACCTGAAGTTTGTTTTCGCGGATGTACTGACTGACGGTTTTGCTCAGCATGGCATTGATTTCATCGACCATGATGCTCTTGCCGTACATTTTCTGGACGATTGACGCCGGTACGTGGCCGGGACGGAACCCTTTTAACTGCACCTTCCGGCCGTAGTCTTTAAGCTTCTTGTCGACTTCGGGTTTGTAGTCGGCCGGGGTGAGCGTGATTTTGAGCGACGCATTGGTATCGTTCGCTTTTTCTAACGTAATGTCCACGTGTGTATCGGTTTAAAATGGTGAATGAGCGAATGGGTGGCCGGGCGAATGGTCGTCAATGCGACAACGTACAATTCACTCATTCACTCATTCGCTCATTCAAATCCTTGTACGGGTGGAGGGACTCGAACCCCCATGCCTTGCGACACCAGATCCTAAGTCTGGCACGTCTACCAATTTCGCCACACCCGCGTGTGTTATTTCGTTTCAAACAGCCTTTGGCTGTTTTTTTCATTTGATAAACAGCCAGCGACTATGTACAACATTTCAGGGTGCAAAAGTACAAAAAACTCTTAACCCGGCAAATTCCGGCCGGTGGTTTTTATTTTTACCGGCTCACCCCTCAGTTTCCCGTTATTTAATTGTTATATTGGTAGTACGACTACAACCTGACAGGGCAGTTTTTGCCCGGACGCCAATCCAATTCTGATGAATGCCACCGAACCCCGGACGGTCGCCGAAGCCGTCATTGACTTAGAACTCGAACGCCAAGAAATCCTTAAACGCTATCGTCGCCTGCTGCGGGCCGCCAAGCCGCTGCTGAAAGACAACGATGCCAAACTGATAAAAAAAGCGTTTAACACCTCAGCCGAAGCCCACAAAGACATGCGTCGGCGGTCGGGCGAACCGTACATCTATCACCCATTAGCCGTAGCCCAGATCGCCGTCGAGGAAATTGGTCTCGGCACCACCAGCATCGTTGCCGCGCTGCTCCACGACGTAGTCGAAGATACCGACACAACAATTCCCGACATCGACCGGGCATTCGGGCCGAAAGTGGCCAAGATTATTGACGGGCTAACCAAGATTTCGGGTATTTTCGAGTATGGCACCTCGCAGCAGGCCGAGAATTTTCGAAAAATGCTGCTGACGCTGTCGGACGACGTGCGGGTGATTCTGATCAAACTCGCCGACCGGCTCCACAACATGCGGACGCTCGGCTCAATGCCCCGCGACAAGCAGTTGAAGATTGCCTCCGAGACGATTTATATCTATGCACCGCTGGCGCACCGGTTGGGATTGTACGCCATCAAAACAGAGCTTGAAGACTTGTATCTGAAGCACGTTGAGCCGGATGCGTACCACGACATTGCCAAAAAACTCCGCGAAACCCGGCTCTCCCGCGACCGGTTCATTGGCCGCTTCATCGAACCCATCGATCAGGATTTGGTCGAAACCGGCATTCAGTTTGTGGTAAAAGGACGGCCTAAATCCATTTATTCGATCTGGACAAAGCTCGACAAATCAAACAAGCCCTTTGAGGAAATCTACGACCTGTTCGCCATTCGGATTATTCTGAACGTGCCGCCGGAGGAAGAAAAGGCGGCCTGCTGGCGGGCCTATTCCATCGTAACGGACCACTACAAGCCCAACCCCGACCGGCTCAAAGACTGGATCAGCAGCCCCCGCACCAATGGCTACGAATCGCTCCACACGACCGTGATGAGCAAGTCGGGGCAGTGGGTGGAGGTGCAGATTCGGTCGGAACGCATGAACGAGATTGCCGAGAAAGGCTACGCGGCCCACTGGAAATACAAGGGCAACGACACCCAGACCGGCGCGGGTATCGAGTCGTGGATCAGTCAGGTGCGCGACATGATCGAGTCGGCGGGCAAGGGCGACAAACGGGCCGCCATCGAATTTGTCGACGACTTTAGGAGCAACCTCTACAGCGAAGAAGTCTTTGTCTTTACGCCTAAAGGTGACCTGAAGGTGCTGCAGCGCGGGGCCACGGCTCTTGACTTTGCGTTCGAAATTCACACCCAGATCGGGGCGCGGTGCATGGCCGCCAAAGTGAACAACACACTCGTACCGCTGAGTCACGTCCTGCAAAATGGCGATCAGGTAGAGGTTATCACGTCGAACCGCCAGAAACCCTCCCAAGACTGGCTGCGGTTTGTGGTAACGTCGAAGGCCAAAACCAAGATCAAAGACCTCATCAAAGAGGATAACAAACGGTTCGTGACCGACGGCCGCGACTTAGTCGCCAGGAAACTGCGGGTGCTGCGGATGGAGATGACCAACGAGGTTATCAATCAGGTGCGGGCGTATTTCGGCTCCAAAACGACCGACGATTTTTTCTACCGCGTTGGCAAAGGCCATGTCGACGTACAGGAGTTAAAGAAATTCAAGTCCGACAAAGAAGCCAAAGAGAACCACGCCCACAA
>JAYTAC010000790.1:0-2583 GCA_043737755.1 Spirosoma sp. | reverse complement strand
CGCTGACCAACGAAGCCGGTGAGCAGGTGAAACTCGATGAGCCGAAGGGTATCGAGCAGCCCGTGCGTGGTTATGCCGTTGGCGATGCGGGTTATCAGGCCCCGGCCGAAGACGGGTCGGCGGTGAGCGTATTAGTGTCGCCCACCTCAGACCGTCTGCAACTGCTGGCTCCGTTCCTGGCTTGGGAAGGCACCGACATCACCGGTCTGAAGCTGCTCATCAAAGCCAAAGGCAAATGCACCACCGACCACATTTCGATGGCCGGGCCGTGGCTGAAGTATCGTGGGCACTTGGATAATATCTCGAACAATATGCTGATTGGCGCGGTAAACTACTACACCGAGAAAACCAACGGCGTCAAAAACCAGCTCACCAGCACTTACGGGGAAGTACCGGCCGTGCAGCGGGCCTACAAAGCCGCCGGGATTGGCTCGGTGGTGGTGGGCGACGAGAACTACGGCGAAGGCTCTTCGCGCGAACACGCAGCTATGGAGCCGCGTTTTCTGGGCGTCCGGGCTATTTTGGTGCGGTCCTTCGCCCGGATTCACGAAACAAACCTGAAAAAACAGGGAATGCTGGCCCTGACGTTTGCTAATCCCGCCGACTACGACAAGGTGCAGGAAGACGACACCATCGACATCGAGGGCCTGACCGAATTTGCGCCGGGCCGCCCGCTCGAAATCGTGCTGCACCACGCCGACGGCACGATGGACGAGTTCATGGTCAACCACACCTACAACGAGGGTCAGATCGAGTGGTTCAAGGCCGGTGCCGCCCTGAACATCATTCGGATGAAGGAAAGCGCGTAGAGTTGGTACTAAATCGCTTTCGATTGCCGAACCCGGCTGATTACCTGACAAGGGCGGTCAGCCGGGTTTATTTGTGATTGTTTAGTATATTTAAGAGAGGAAAATACGCCACGACTATGACAAGAGAACTGCTCCAGGAAGCTGTTACGAAAATGCCCGACGAATTCTCCCTTGATGAACTGATGGAAAGCTGATTTTACTCCAGAGCTTTGAAGAGGGCCGTCGTCAATACCGGGAGGGTCAGTACTACACGCATGAGGAGATGAAACAGCAATTCGCTAAATGGCTCAAGTAATCTGGACCGAAGCTGCCCGTTCTGACCTCATCGGCATCAGTGACTATTTAGAGGGTTATTCCACCTTCTTTGCTGTTACCACAATTGCTCGATTTTTTGAGCGGACCGACCAGTTGATAAGCTTCCCCAAAATGGGTCATACCATCCCTGAGATTAATTTGCCGGAGTTCCGTGAGTTGCTCGGGAAGAATTATCGCATCATGTACGAATTGTTAGATGCAGACATCATTCTGATTCAGCGTGTGATTCATCAGTCGCAGAATTTCAGGCCCGGCTAAATGCCTGCGAAGCTGCTGTACAAATCACCCCGATGATACTGGTTAGTGGTAAAACAACGAATGCCATTCCTTCAAGGAATGGCATTCGTTGTTTTACCACTGATTGCTGATTACGTCAATTTCTCCATTGCCAGCTTCACCTCCGCAAACTGCCGCTTTTTTTGCAGTACCGTTGGCGCTACTACCCGCTCGCGGCAGTCGAAAATACCGCAGCGTTCGCAGGCTTCGTTGACTACCCGGAATGGAATGTCACCGGGTACGGTACTCAAAAACTTCACCTTACTTTTCAGGTTTTCGTTGACCGCAAAACACATCGACACGCTCATGTTTTGCTGCGCAGCCGGTTGAAACGGGTGCGCCACCGAAATAATCAGGTATTGCTGCCCGGAGTCGGCGTATTCGGAAAGCTGGGCCCGGCAGAGTGCGCCGTCGAAGTCTTTATTCTGTTGCAAAAACTGAAGTTCCTCCAAAATCGTCAGAGCGACCCACCGGCGGCAGTAGTGCTCATCGACCATGCCGCGCGGCCCTTGCTGCCGCGACAGGTGCATTTCCTTCGTTAACTGAAACGTGGTTTGCCCGGCGGTGTGGTTGAAGCGGTAAAAAAACAATTGGTCGATGCCGAAATGGCTCGGCAACACGTTGCTTAACCGGTAAAAAAACCGTTCGGGCGTTGAATTGAAGGCAGTGATCAGATCAAGAAACGCGTCGTTGCTCCACGCGTCGCGGGCGAACAGATCGGTTAGTTTGGCCACCAATGCGTCGCGCCGGATCAGGACGGCCCCCGCAAAATAAGACGCTTTGTAGTTATTGAGAATCTGCTCAAACGACTCCGCTTCGACCCATGAATAGGTGTAGGGCCGGATTTTGAGATTCATAAACTGAAAACCCACTTCCCGCGCCAAGATAAACGCCCGCTGCTTGGCCGACAGCCCGGTGTTGAGGTGCAGCGTTTTTTTGGCGGGCCGGTACACCGACCGCAGGGCCGTCAGGTCAGGCTGGGTGAGCGAGTTGAACGACTTGATGTGTACGTTGTAGCGCGTTTTGAGCAGGTTCGTCAGTAAGCCTTCGGTGACGGCCTGCCCCGGTCCGGCAAATTCGGTCAGAAACCGGTCGGCGTCGGCTTCGATATCGGGAAAATAGTTGTTGTGCATCTCCTGATACGACCGCAGCATGGTCAGATACAGCCGCTCAACGCTCATGT
>JAYTAC010000789.1:0-6385 GCA_043737755.1 Spirosoma sp. | reverse complement strand
ACCCAGTCGGGTGGCCCGATGCAGCCAAATTCGTCAATCTTCGCCGGATCGCAGATTACACAAATATCCGGCTGTACTACGGTGTGAATCTTCGTGTTAAAACCGGGTTCATACTCTGGATCAGGCAATCGCACATCGAAAGGGGCGGGGAAAACCTCACATGTACCTACCCGAAATTTTGTGTACAACTCACCCGATAACCGCATTGCCATGCGCTGGTGTTTTGAGCGGGGAGCAGGCGACATGTCATACAGCCTGCCCCTGATTAGTTCTACGCTCTGCTCAAAACGCCACTTCAAGTAATCAGCGTAGGTGTAAGTGCCGTTCGGGTCGAGTTGAGAAATGTTCGTAATCATAAGCTTTGGTGCTGATTGACTCCCAAAAATACGAATTCTCACGCGACCCCGTTTGTCAGCGTCCCAATTCCGTCAATCGTGATGCTGATTTCGTCGCCCGAGCGAAGCGTGAAATCGTCGGGCGGGACAATGCCGGTGCCGGTCATCAGGTAACAGCCGTTGGGAAACGAGCACTCGCGGAACAAATGCGATACGAGTTCGGTGTGCTGCCGCTTCATCTGGTCAATGGCGATGCTGCCGGTGAAAACAGCCTGGTAGTCGCGGATGATCTCGAGCCGAATCCGGGTGTCGGGCGAGATGGGCGATTCGGACACGTACAGACATGGACCAAGAGCCGCACTGCCGTCGTAGGTTTTGGCCTGGGGCAGATAGAGAGGATTTTCGCCTTCGATACTCCGCGAACTCATGTCATTGCCGCAGGTGTAGCCGACAATTTTTCCCGCCGACGTAATGAACAGCGTCAGTTCCGGTTCCGGCACGTTCCAGTTCGAGTCCTGCCGAATGCGAACGGCACCGCCCGGCCCCACCACGCGCTCGGCCGTGGCTTTGAAAAACAGTTCGGGCCGCTCCGCATCATAAACGCGGTCGTAAAAAACGGACGCGTTCCCAGTATCACCCCCCGCTTTTTTGGATTCATCCATGCGGGCGTCGCGGCTGCGCAGATACGTTACCCCGGCTGCCCACACTTCTTGATGACCAATGGGGGCCAGCAACTGCGTTTCGGCCCAAGTCCTGTACTCGTCGGAGGGTGTTGCATCGGCTAATCGCTGCGAGAAAAAATCGTGTAGATCGTCGCGGTTGACTAACGCATCCCAGTCATCAGTCAGGGAAAGGTAAAACTGGTTTTGGTGGTCGACAACGATACCGGAGCGGGTTTTGTAGAGTTTCATGGGCGAGCTTGAGAAAGTTTTTCAATGATACGGCTGTTTTAATTAAAACTATTATCGTATTATTACGATTGATATGGGACTGACGAAAACAGAGATATTCACCGACCACCAAAACCGGGTGGCCGACTTGGCAAAAGCCTTTGCGCACCCGGCGCGGGTTGCCATTCTGCAACTGCTGGCTGAGCGCAGGGCCTGCGTTTGTGGCGATTTTGTCGATGAGTTGCCACTGGCGCAGGCCACCGTTTCGCAGCACCTCAAAGAGTTGAAACGCATCGGCATCATCAAGGGCGACATCGACCCGCCCCGCGTTTGCTACTGCATCAACGAACCCGTTTGGGACGAAGCCCGGCAACTGTTCGGACACGTATTCGACGCGTTTGTGACCACGGAGAAATGCTGCTGACTTTTTTACCCGAATCAATCGTATTATTACAATAAACCGATAAGCTTATGAACACTGCCGACCAACTCAAAGAAATTGTCCGCCAGAAGTATGGCGAAATCGCTCAAAATGATGTACAGGGCGTAGTAGTGGATTGCGGCTGCGGGCCATCAAGCTGCTGCGGCCCATCCAGTCCGGGCCCATCCGACACGAACGCGACCTACAGCATTCTGATGAACGACGAATATGCCAGTGTAAACGGCTACGCGGCCGATGCCGATCTGGGGCTGGGCTGCGGATTACCCACGCAGTTTGCTCAGATCAAACCCGGCGACGTGGTGGTTGACCTCGGCTCCGGGGCGGGCAACGATTGTTTTGTGGCCCGCGCCGAAACGGGCGAAACCGGCCGCGTAATCGGTCTCGACATGACGCCCGCCATGATCGACCGTGCCCGCAAAAACGCCAAAACACTCGGCTACGCTAACGTTGAGTTCATCTACGGCGACATCGAAGACATGCCCCTACCCAACAATCTTGCCGACGTGGTGGTGAGCAACTGCGTGATGAACCTCGTGCCGGACAAAGCAAAAGCATTCTCTGAGACGTACCGGATTCTGAAGCCGGGCGGTCACTTCAGCATCTCCGACATTGTGCTGGTTGGTGAGTTGCCCGCCGGTTTGCAACAGGACGCCGAACTCTACGCCGGGTGCGTGTCGGGGGCTATTCAGCAGGAAGAATACCTGCGCATCATAGCCGAAGCGGGGTTCACGAACGTACTGGTTCAGAAACAAAAACCCATCAGCCTGCCCCATGAATTACTGCTCAACTACATGACGGAGAGCGAGATTCAGAATTACCAACAGCACGGGCGGGGTATTTTCAGCATCACGGTATTTGCAACGAAGTTCGCCAAAAAGTAGACCATGAGACGAATCTTAGTCCTCTGCACGGGTAATTCGACCCGCTCTCAAATGGCGCACGGTTACCTGAACCAGTTTGCGCAGGGCCGCGCCGATGTGCTCAGCGCGGGTGTCGAAACGCATGGGCTGAACCCGAAAGCCGTGCAGGCAATGGCCGAGGACGGCGTCGACATCAGCCACCACACGTCTAACTTAGTCGACGAATATGCCAATCTGCCCATCGACCATATCATCACCGTTTGCGACAGTGCCCGGCGTGGACTCGCGGCTGAGCGATGCCCGGTCTGGATTGGCCGTACGCACCGGACGCACCACAACTTTACCGACCCGTCCAAAGCCACCGGAACACCGGAACAAATCATGGCCTCCTACCAGGCTGTGCGCGACGAAATCAAAGCATTCAGCCAGCAATTCATCAACGAACACATCGCATGATAACCGAACCAGCCAACCAAACTACCAACAGCCCAACCCCGCGTTTGTCGTTTCTGGACCGCTACCTGACGCTCTGGATATTCGGGGCAATGGCAGCAGGCGTAGCGGTGGGCTATCTTTTCCCGCAGACGGAAGGGTTTATTAACCAGTTCAACGTCGGCACTACCAACGTGCCGTTGGCCATCGGATTGGTACTGATGATGTATCCGCCCTTAGCCAAAGTGCGCTACGAAGAACTGCCGAAGGTATTCAGCAACCCGAAGATTCTGGGCTTGTCGCTGTTGCAGAACTGGGTTATCGGCCCGCTGCTGATGTTCGGATTAGCGGTTATTTTTCTGCCCGACAAACCCGAATACATGACCGGCCTGATTATGATCGGTATCGCCCGGTGCATTGCGATGGTCATCGTCTGGAACGATCTGGCCAAAGGCGACCGGCTCTATGCCGCCGGACTGGTAGCGTTCAACAGCATTTTCCAAGTCCTGTTCTATTCTGTTTACGCCTACGTGTTCATCACCGTGCTACCACCCCTGCTGGGATTGAAAGGTTACGAGGTGAACATCACCATTGGCGAAATAGCGTGGAGCGTGTTTATCTACCTCGGCATTCCACTGTTGGCGGGCCTGATCTCCCGATTCGTGCTGACACGGGTATTCAGTAAGCAGTGGTACGAAGAAACGTTTTTGCCCGCTATCAGTCCAATCACGCTGATTGCCCTGCTGTTCACCATTGTGGTTATGTTCAGTTTGAAAGGCCGGATGATCGTCGCCATCCCGCTCGACGTACTGCGGATTGCCCTGCCGCTGACTATTTATTTCGTGATCATGTTTTTCTCGGCTTTTTACCTGTCCAAACGGGCCGGGGCCGACTATGCTAAATCGACCTCATTGGCATTTACGGCTGCGGGCAATAATTTTGAGTTAGGAATTGCCGTCGCCATTGCCGTGTTCGGTATCGATTCCGGAGCTGCTTTTGCCGCCGTCGTTGGGCCACTCATCGAAGTACCCGTGCTGATTTTAATGGTCAACTTCGCCCTGCGCCAACAGGCTACTTTTTCTACGCGAAACTCGTTATCGTAGCAGGCCCACGTATGACCGAAGATGCTCCAAAAAACCAGTGGTATTGCCCTTAGCTATATACGTTACCGCGAAACGTCCATTATTGCCCGCGTTTACACCGAGGAGTTCGGCTTGCAAAGCTACATCGTCAACAGCGTCCGCACGGCGAAGAGCAAGAACAACCGCATTGCGCTTTTCCAGCCACTGACGTTGCTCGACATGGTTGTTTACTACAAAAACGACCGCGACCTGCACCGGATTTCGGAAGTGAAAACGAGTCATCCGTTCCAGAGTTTGCCATTCGAGGTGGCCAAATCGACCATTGCGATGTTCGTGACGGAGATGCTCAATAAAGTGCTGAAAGAAGAAGCGGGCAGTCCGGTATTATTTCGGTTCCTGACCGACTCCGTGCTGTTTCTGGAGGAAGCCCGGCAGCACTACGAGAATTTTCACCTCGCTTTTTTGCTGAAACTGTCGTTCTATCTCGGGTTCGGACCGGAGAGTGCCCGCGAATTTGAGAGTCAGCTTCGCGAGAACTCCTACCCGTTTCTGCCCGACGACGAGATGGAAACCGCGCTGAACGTCATGCTGCGTCAGCCACTCGGCTCACCCGTTAAATTAGCCAGGGCGTCCCGCAACGATCTGCTGGACGCCCTGGTTACATACTACCAGATTCACCTCGACTCCATTGGCGAGGTGAAATCTCTGCCGGTGCTTCGGGAGGTGCTGGGATGATGAATAATACTGACCAACAGACCTTTACCGGTTATCTTTCTTCCGTCTGACCGACGTCCGGGCCGCTACTTCCGCCTGAAACTTGATCTTCAACTGCCGGTCGAGTTCTTTGTCGCGCGGCACGTAAATGCTGGTTTTGCCATCTGAAAATTTAACCATCCAGTACGCATAATCGGTGGTAGGCGGAATGGACGTATAAACGGGCTTGCTCATAATTGGGTAAGTAAGATGGACCAGCAGATTCGCTGGAAAACACTACACAGGTGATCGGTTTGATTCTGTGTCATTAAAAAAAATCAGGACGTAATTGAGACTATGTTTCGGGTCTCAGTCACGTTATGCGGTTTTTTTTACGTCGACTGCGTTTGGCCCTTTGGGAGTCATGGTGGTTGAAAAACTCACCTTGTCCTGCTCGCCAATTGGCTCTGACAGTGCATTAATATGCACAAAAATACTCTCCTGGGTCTGTAAGTCTTTGATGAAACCGTACCCTTTCGAAGTATTGAAGAAGGTCACTACCCCCTGCCGGATCACATCCTGAACGGGCATGTTCTCCTGCTTGGGGACGCCAATCTGAATGTCTTCCTCATTGATCTCCCGTTTCCGGCGAGGATCGGGCGGAGTGGAGGTGATGTTGCCGTTCTCGTCCACATAAGCCAGCATCTGGTTTAGAGGCTGTCCCTTCTGGGCGTTTGCTTTACGGTCTTCTTTCTTCTCCTGCTTATCGTTTCTCTTTTTTTGTCTCTGCTTCTCTTTTTCCTTTTTACTGTACGTTTCCATAGTGTGTGTTTATCCTCGCGGGCTTGCCATAGACATAAACGTCATGAATTAATTTCGAGAATGATGCCCTGTTTCACCTGAATGATCTGATTGCAATTATTGGACAACCAAGCTACTCCCCACTGAACCATAGCTAAACGAAATAAGTTGTTGTGCGCTCGTTTATACTTTCTGGCTTCACAAAGCCGGGCGAATCCTCAACCTCAGCAGGCCCCTGATTCGGTAACTGTCCCATTCAGAAGGTATAATGTCTGTGCACTCGTTTCAGCAATACTTACACTTTCCGCTTCAACTCGAAATTCTGACCTAAATACAGCCGCCGGACTTGCTCATCATTGGCCAATTCCTCGGCAGTCCCCTGTTTCAGAATCTTTCCTTCAAACAGCAGATACGCCCGGTCGGTGATGGACAGCGTTTCGTTCACGTTGTGATCAGTAATGAGAATGCCGATGTTGCGGTGCTTGAGTTTGGCAACGATACTCTGAATATCCTCAACGGCAATCGGGTCGACGCCCGCGAAGGGTTCGTCTAAAAGAATGAATTTGGGATCGACGGCGAGGGCGCGGGCAATCTCGGTGCGTCGGCGTTCGCCCCCGGAGAGCACTTTACCTTTGCTCTTGCGGACGTGCGTCAGGCTGAATTCTTCGAGCAGTTCCTCTACTTTTTCTTTCTGCTGCTTTTTAGGCAAATCAGACATTTCCAGCACGGCCAGTACGTTTTCTTCTACCGACAAATCCCGGAACACCGATGCCTCCTGCGCCAGGTAACCGAGGCCAAGCCGGGCACGTTTGTACATCGGCAGGTCCGTCACGTCGATATCGTCGATGAA
>JAYTAC010000788.1:0-6386 GCA_043737755.1 Spirosoma sp. | reverse complement strand
CCCGCGTGGTTATATCAATGGTTCTCATCGCTGACCAAATCAGTCCCAGCGTCAGCCCAAGTATGGCAAAGCACACAATACGCCACCAAAACGGTTCTTTTCTCACCGGAACACTTTTTTCAAATCAATCGAGATGCCGTTGGTCGGGTCGGTGAGGGTATCGTTGTGGAAGACCAGTTCGTCGGCGTTGGGTTGCAAAATCACGACCGAACGGAACGTCGGCTGCACGAGCCAGTACGAAGCTACACCCGTCGCGAAGTATGATTTGGCCTTGCCAGTCAACTCGGTTACCGTTTGTGAGGGCGATAGAATTTCAACGACCGTCAGCGGTACTTCCCGGACCTTTATCTCGTCTTCCAACCAGTTGGATGACGAGACCGGAAATATGCTCACATCCGGTACGCTTGGGGGATTGGGAGATTGTAATGATAATTCACTGATCACATCAAACCGTTCCTCATACTCATTGAGAATCTGTTGGCTGATGCGAGCCTGAATTTTACCGTGGTTTTTGCTGGGCATGGGTTTACCTCTCTCGATTTCGTAATCCGTCAGGATGGGCTGTTTAATAATTGCTTCCATTGCGTTGACTGATTTAGTTTTCTTAGCTGTACCTACCCTAACAACTCATTCACCGAGATCGAGAAATCGCTCAGCACGGGCTGCGCGGAACAGAGGTCATCCTCGAAGCAGATTTGCACCGTTTTGCGGCTGGTATAAACGTAAACTTCCCGGTTTTCAGGAAAAACGTGCCAGAGGACCTGCACCCCTGCTTTGAAATATTCAATTCGTTTGGATTCTACCTTTTCACTTTCGTCGGTCGGCGAGACGATCTCGATGCAAAACGCGGGTACGGGTTCGCCATCCTCGCTCTGAATTTGCTCATTCGAGAAATAAGCCACGTCCGGCCGACGCATCTGAATGCCCGTCAGCATGACGTCCTGTTCGCAGATTAACTGACCGCGCTCTGTTTTGGCCTTCGTCTTGTCGAAACGAAGGTTAAGGGCCTGAATAATTCGTAAATGCTTTCGTTTCATGCCGGAGGATTTAATTAGTTCACCGTCGTTCCATTCGTATTTGAAGCCGTCGGTTGGCTCGAAACGCAGGAACTCCTCGAATGTGGTCGGCAGGGCGATGGTCTGGGGTTGGGTCTCGGTCATGGTCGTGCGTGTGTTTCTCTGCAATATACCCAGAATGCAGGGTTGGTCAAACTTGGTCTACCCGCCATATCCGGCACCCGGCTTCCTCAAAAATAACGGTCCCACCCTCCGTGCCCGGCACCGCATCAGGCATATCCACCGCACCGGCGGACCGGCCGGGCAGTTCGCCAGTCATGCTGGCGGCAAACACGTAGCCGGTTGGTTCGGTGTGCGCCCAGGCGATTACCCCACCGGACCGCCGGACCGCTCCGTCCCCTCCCCTTTCTTCAAGGGGAGGGGTGAGCCAGCGCGTTTCTTTGCCTGCAATTTCGGGCCAGATGCTTTCGGCGAAGGTGCGCATTCGGCTGATGGCCGCGAACTGTTCGGCGTTGTGGCCCCACACGAACGGGCCATGCGTCACCTTATCAGGTTGTCGGTCGTCGCCGATGTCGAACACGTACAGTTTAGTGTATTCTTCATTGGCCCCACGCGTTTCGTGCAGGTTGCGCACCTCAAAACCCAGCCCGACGTAACTCGGCATGTCGGTCAGGAACAGGGCGGTGAAGTAGCGGAACAGGTTGCCGGTGCGGTAAAATTCATCGAAACGCGGGTCGTCCTTATCGGCAGTCATCACCGTAAAATTGGGGGCAAACCGGCGTGTCCGGCGCAACTCATCGTAGGCGGCAAACTGTGTCAGGAACTCATCCGTGCCGACTACCAGCGACTGTAAATCGCCGAGCGTCGAATCGGCGTCGATGGCGTCGAGGTGGTCGGCTTCGTCGCCGTAGCCCATCGTGTCGGGCGGGGCCAGAAATGTTTCGGCGAAAAAAGCGAAGTGCGACACACCGTTGCCCCGGACGTAGCGTTTGATGAACCGCAGCGGATCGTAATAATGGCCGATCATGTCTGGTACACCTTCGGGCCGCATCTGCACGTGGGCCATGTCGCCCCGCATGAAATCGAAGTTGTAGGCCCGCTGACAGTCGTACACTTTCTGGCTCATGTATTGCCAGGCGGGGTAGTTGGGTCGGTCGAAATCCAACTCCCACTGCTGATTGTTGTCCTTCGATTCGTAGAACCGATACCGCGCTAATGGCCCGAACACGCGCGACATGGCCTGGGGTTTGTCGAACTTGTACTGATACCAGACCTGGTCGTACTCGTCGGTAACGTAGTCATTGGAGTCGATGTGGAGGGCGCGGTAGGGCGGGGCCATCGTCATCGGCAGCGTTTCCAGCCCCTGCGCCGTCAGATGCCGGATCAGGTCGATTCGCCGACGCAGCCTGCCCCGAACGTCCTGTGGATGACCGAACAGAATCTGGTGACGCTGATCGTCGGTCAAGAGCGGGTTGGCGCCTGCGCTGGTTGGTCCGTCGGCCTGTTCGGTCGAGAAAAATACGGCCTTACCGAACGACAGGGGCGTTGCGTCGGCTGCGCCGTGGTATTTCAGGAATTGCCAGATGGCTTCTTCCACGTATTTGTACACTGTGCTGGTGTGGTCGACAAGTTTGGAGCCGTCGCGACGTACCCACTCGAACAGCGACGGGTAAGCCAGCACCATTTCCGAGAAGCGGTCGGTATGCGGAATAACGTCCATGCCGACGGTTCGGCCCATAGCGTGAAGCAGATTCACCACGACTTTCAGTTGCTTCTCAACGGTGTCTAATGCGGGCACGAACTGGGCAAGCGTAGGGTCGAAAAACTCGGCGTTGATCTGCCAGCTCACCATGCCATACAGACTGCCTACCACGCCCGGTTCCCAGATGGGCAGCAGATGAATACTGTCGTGGGCAGTGGGCAAGGTGAGGGCGTAATTGACTACTTGCCAGAACGAACCAATCGTGCGGACGTTAACACCGACCATGTTGCTGCGTTTGAGCCATGAACCGTCGGGCTGGCGGTTGACGGGGCTGTCGATGGTTTCGCCGGGGTTCAATGCCCGGCGGATGGTGTCGTTACCGAGCCGTTTGTGCAGAATCTCCAGCGTCTGGTACACCCCGAACTGCACGGCGGTTTGGGGCAGCAGGCCGGGAATGAACGACGACTGACCGGACTGGTAGGCATCGGTGTAGCGGGTGCTGTTTTGCTGCCAGTCGGTCAGCAGGTCGTTGAGGATTGTCGGCATAGAACAAATGTACATGACCTCCCGTAAATTTTGCCCGCGTTTAGAACGTTGCCCGAATTTGCCGGTTTATACCGTATGCAGGATGTTATTATCATTGGCGGGGGCTTAGCCGGTTTAGTGAGTGCGCTGGAACTGGCGCGGGCTGGCCATGCAGTCACGCTCGTAGAACGCAAAACGTACCCATTTCATAAGGTTTGCGGAGAGTACGTCTCCAATGAGGTAAAACCATACGTCGAGTCGCTGGGCGTCGATTTGGCGGGTCTGAGAGCGGCCGACATTCGCCGGTTTCAGGTGTCGGCTCCGTCGGGGCGGCTGCTCGAAAGCCAATTGGATTTGGGTGGCTTCGGTATCAGCCGCTACGTGCTTGATTATGAACTGTATCAACTCGGTCTGGTGGCCGGGGTCCGGTTTCAGCTGGGCAAACAGGTCGATGATGTCACGTTCGATAACGACCGGTTCGCGGTTACGCTCAACGACGGCGACGTGCTGACCAGCCGGTTGGTGCTCGGTACGTTTGGCAAACGGGCAAAGTTGGACAAGTCGCTCAACCGGTCGTTCACGCGTGATACCGCCAATCGGTCGCCCTACATCGGCGTCAAATACCATGTCCGGGTCGATTTGCCGGACGACGTTATCGCCCTGCATAATTTTTCGGATGGGTACTGCGGCATGTCGGCCATTGAAGGCGACAAGTACTGCATCTGCTACCTGACTACCCGCGAAAACCTGCGACGGCACGGCAGCATTCCCGACATGGAGCGGGCGGTTCTGTACCGGAATCCGCACCTGAAGGCTGTTTTCTCGGCCGCTGAGTTCCTGTACGACAAACCCGAAGTCATCAACGAAGTATCGTTCGCGCCGAAGCGGGCCGTCGAAAATCACATCCTGATGGCGGGCGATTCGGCGGGCCTGATAACGCCCCTCTGCGGTAACGGCATGGCGATGGCCATTCACGGAGCTAAGTTTGCCAGCGAGTTATCAACTGCGTTTCTGCGCGGTCAGCTTACCCGTGTTGAACTGGAAAGCCAGTACCAGCTCGGTTGGTCGGAGCGGTTTGCCCGGCGGCTGTGGGTGGGACGCACGGTGCAGAAACTGTTTGGTAAACCGTGGGTATCGGAAGCGGGTGCGTGGGCATTCGGGGCAGTCAAACCGGCCCTGCGGGCGGTCATGCGGCAGACGCATGGGGCAGTAGTACCGATCAGTACGTCCGTAACACCTTCAGCCGGTGGCGTTTATTGAGTCTGAAACGCGGATTGCTCAGCCGGTTGAACAGTAGGCCACTCACTACCAGCGTACCGACAACCGGGAGTGCCGAGCGGTAAAGCCCGCCCTGATTGACCACGTCCGCGATTAGATAGACCGCTCCGGCAATAGGAAACAGATTCCCGGCCGCCGTCACAAATGGAATCCGGCGGTGGAGGTAGAAACGCTGAACGTCGGCAAGGCGGAACGTTACCGGTTCGTCGCGGTTCATCACTTCGTTAGCCATCAAAACGCTGAACGTGCTGTCGGTCACGTTGTAAAGCTGTTCGCGATATTTTTGGCCTTTAGCCTTGAAATGAATTTCGTCGCCTTCAAAAAAACGGTAGCGGTGGAAGCCGCCGACTGTGTGGTTCACGTCCAGAGATAAGTAGTGCGAGGGGTGGAGCAGGGCCGAATACGCCGTGCCCCGGCGTTGCAGAAGCTGCTCGGTCGTGAGCGTGTCGCGGGGTTGGGCGCGGGCTGCTGACGTGAAAATCAGGAAAGATAGGAGCAGGTAGTGGCGGAAACGCATACGAGAAAGCATAAAAAGCCGGTGATTTCGGGTAAAGTAAGCCCCAAATCACCGGCTTTGTTTCCCCAAAAAGATAAACGCCCGCTTATTGTGTCAGCGTACGGCCTTTGGGATACCGTATTTCGTAGCGAAACGCTAAGGTGCGACTTTCGTTAGGCTGGAGCGTCAATCGGTACGTCAGTTTGCCGGTTTCGGGGTTCAGTTCGGCCCCGCCCGCGTCGGTGAGCGACACCTCAATACGGCTGTCGGTCGAGACGGGAATCTGGTCGTAGAGCGTCAGGCCGACGGGTTCGGAGCGGGTGTTGCGCAGGCTGATCCGGAATGCCCGCCCTTCGCGCTGATTGCCACCGATGGGCTTTCGGCTGTTCACGTCTTCGATCTGTTCGCGCTTGGCAATGATGCGTTTGTCGCGCCCCAACGACAGCGACAGCGTGTCTTTCGCTTCGGTCAGACTCACCCGCGATTCCCCCACGAACGTTCCCTCGAAGTAAATCCGGGCCACGCCGTTAAGCAGGTTCAGCTTATCCCAGCCGGTAACCTGCGCCGTCAGAAACGCGTCGGTGTCGAGTTTGGGCGTCAGTTCGTAGCGGTACGTGGCCGGTAAATCACTGGTTTGAATATCAACCAATTGCGGGCGATTATTGGTCAGAATCGTGTACGGAGTGGCGATGACGAAACTGACGTTGGTCGGCTGGTCGACGGCTCGCGTCACGTCGGCGGTGGTTGTTAAATTAGGTGCGGTTGCTTCGGCGGCAACAAGCACGTCTTCGGTAACTGCATTGGCTTTCGCCCGTGAACTGTACCCCGTGCGCACATCCTCCTGTTGATACAAAACCGGCGGTTTCGGCTCGTAAAAGCTAACGTAATCGGTGCCTAATTCGGGTTGTGAGCCGGGCAGGGCGGGGTTGGCGGTCGAGAGTGTCAGGCGGATATTCTGCCAGTCGAAGCCGGTGTTTTGGTATACCTGCGCCTTGTAGGCCAACGAAGCCGCGCTTTTGGTGTCGCGCACCCGAACGTCGTAAATCGGTGTCCAGCCCGCGTTGCCCACCACGTAGCTGAGGTCGAGTTCGATGGTCGTGCGGCTGCGGGCGGTGAGCGTCACTTCGATTTCGCCCACGGGCCGGTCGCGTTTGGCGTTTTGCTCCTTTACCTGCGCGTCGAGCCGGTCCACGCGCTTTTGTTGTTCCACCATCCGGCGCGTGAGCACGAGCAATTCCTGCCCGATTTTAGTCAGCCGGTCGCGGTAGAATGCCGCCATGTCGGTGATTTGTTTTACGGTTGCGCCCGCATCTTTACCGCCGACCTGCTTGTTGGCTAAAATGAGTTTTTTCTCCTCCTGCAACACTTC
>JAYTAC010000787.1:0-6388 GCA_043737755.1 Spirosoma sp. | reverse complement strand
GCCACGCCGATCATTTGCGCGACCTGGTCAGTACGTTCAAAGCCGATGGCATCCGGGTGTCCATTTTTGTCGACGCCGACGAGCGCATGGTGGAAGGAGCCAAAGCCGTGGGTGCCGACCGCATCGAATTGTACACCGAACCCTACGCGGCTCAGTATTTTGAGGATCGCGAAGCTGCCGTGGCTCCATTTGTTCGGGCGGCCCAAAAAGCGCAGGAACTGGGATTGGGCCTGAACGCGGGCCACGACCTGAGTTTAGACAACCTGCGGTTTTTTGCCGAACGGGTGTCGGGTTTGGAAGAGGTGTCCATTGGCCACGCGCTCATCTGCGACGCGTTGTACTTCGGCCTGGAAAACACGATTCAGATGTATTTGCGGGAATTAGCGTAACGTATGATTAATCAGTTATCTGTCGGAGAATTTTTGGAAGAAGCCCGAACCCTGCCCGTTATCGACGTGCGGTCGCCGGGGGAGTACGAACACGCCCACATTCCGGGCGCGGTTAATATCCCGCTGTTCGACAACGACGAGCGGGCATTGGTCGGCACCAAATACAAGAATGCGGGCAAAGACTCTGCCGTGCTGCTGGGTCTCGATCTGGTCGGGCCGAAACTGGCGGGGTTTGTGAAGCGGTCGAGGAAGCTGAATTCGCAGACCAGAGAAGTATTGGTGCATTGCTGGCGGGGCGGTATGCGCAGCGGTTCGTTTGCCTGGCTGCTGCAAACGGCGGGCCTAACCCCGGCAACGCTCGAAGGCGGCTACAAGGCGTATCGAAACACTGTTCTGGCGGCTTTTGCCGAACCACGCAACCTCATTATTTTGGGCGGTAAAACGGGTAGTGGCAAAACGGATATCCTGAAGGAATTAGCCCGGCAAGGCGAGCAAATTATTGATCTGGAGGGCCTGGCTCATCACAAAGGTTCTACCTACGGTGCCATCGGCCAACTGCCGCAACCGGCGACGGAGCAGTTCGAGAATCTAATTTTCCACGAGTGGCGAACGCTGGACCGTAACGACCGGTCGGAAAGCCGCACCTCCCCCGGTGCGGGACCGCTTAATCGGCGAATCTGGGTCGAGGACGAAAGCCGTAACGTCGGGTCCTGCTTCGTGCCAATGCCCTTCTGGCAGCAGATGCGGGCGGCTCCGGTTGCGTTTGTCGATGTGCCCAAAGCCGTTCGGGTGCAGCGGTTGGTGGCCGAATACACCGGTATCGACCACAATCTGTTGGTTGAAGCGACGGAGCGGATCAGCAAGCGGCTTGGCGGCAAAACCACCAACGACGCGCTCGACGCCCTTGCTCATAACGACTATGCCACCGTTGCCGACCTCACCCTCGATTACTATGACAAAGCCTACCTGCACGGCTTATCAAAACGCGATTCGGCCATGGTAAACCGGCTGGAGATTAGGGATGACGACCCTGCCGAAACGGCCCATTGGCTCATTGAATGGGCAAATGGGCGACAAAGTTGAGCAAAGACTCTAACCATCAACTTCAAAGACGGGTTAGGGACATACGACAACTTTGCCTTGCTGTATGCTTACCTATCGACTTGTCCCGACCGAGTTTGCGTATGATCTAAGTGGTGCGGGGTCTGCCAAAGAACCTGGCCGCTGGAACGTTGCAGACACCCCCGCGCTCTACACCAGCAGCAACCGGGCGTTAGCCGTGTGTGAATCGCTGCTGGGATCGTCAAGCAAAAAAGACGATGATCTGTCGCTTGTTACCTACGAAGTGCCCGACGACTGCCCCATTTTCTGCCTCGAAACCGCTGATCTGCCCAAAAACTGGGCCATCAACCCACCCCCCGACGAGTATCGGCAACTGGGGTCTAAACACCTGAATTGTAAAGATTACGTGGCCTTTCGGGTGCCGTCGAGCATAGTCCCCGACGAGCATAACTTCGTACTTAATCCCTCTTTCAGGCAATACGACCGGGTTACAATCAGTCGAATTACTGCCTTCGACGCAAGTCAGATACAGGCCTGACCAATCTACTTCTTTTTTTTGGTGGGTTTCATCCGGCGCACGATCTCGCGTTTGGGAAACACAAGCCGCCAAACGGCCAATGGAGTTTTTTGGGTGCCAAAACAGGTTTGGCAGATCACGTTCCCCGTCGGGACGGCCGCGTTGTACACGTAAAGCGTATCGCTGATTTTCTGAATGTTGGATATCTGCGGGAGTTTCTTCTCGGCGTTGTACAAATACGCGTCCAGCACCTCCCGCTCCTTGCTGCTCAACGACTTATTCGACATGTCGGCCCCGCTCAGCAGTTGTATGTCGATGGCGTAGCGGTCGGCAATGGCCTTGGTGCGGGGCAGGTTTTGGAGCTGGCAGAGCTGGGCTTGCTCAGCCGGGTCGGTCGTTTTTTGGAGTTCGGCCGTCAGCTCTTTCTGGATGACGGTCGTGATGCGTTCCCCAAAGGCGTCGACGGTCTCGACAAGATCGGCGTTGGTGATGCGCTTGATTTTCTTGTCGGCCATTTCCTGCTTTAGCTCATTGGTGTACTTCACCCGCTCGGGATTGCAGGACAGGAGAAGGCAACTAAGAAGAAGGAAAGAAAGAAATTTAGTCTTGTTCATGGGTGGGTTGCGTTGTTTTATGATTGCCTAACGGTTTACGCGCTTCAACGGTTGCAGTAAGGGCTATCCGCCAGAATTTACGTAAATTTGACCCTCTAAAATAACGCGTTTCTATTCATCCTCTCTGCGGCTTTTGGTCTCAACAGGAATGAAAAAATACAGACCAACATCATGCTCGATCAGTTAGAAGCCATTCGGGAGCGTTTCGACGAAGTAGCCCAGCAAATCGTTCAGCCCGAAGCCGTTTCGGACCAGAAACGCTTCATGAAACTGAGCAAAGAATATAAAGACCTCGAAAAGATTGTGGTGCAGCACCGCACCTACACGCAGCTACTCGAAGAAATCGACAACGCGAAGCAGGTCATTGCGACCGAAAAAGACGAAGACTTTCGCGAAATGGCCAAGGGTGAACTCGATGAGTTGCTACCCCGGCGGGATGCACTTGAAGAGCGGCTCAGGGAAATGCTGATGCCCAAAGACCCCAACGACAGCAAAAACGTCATTCTGGAAGTTCGGGGCGGCACCGGTGGCGACGAAGCGGCCATTTTCGCGGGCGATATTTTTCGGATGTACCAGCGGTTCTGCGAGAAGATGGGTTGGAAAATGTCGCTTGTCGACTTTACCGAAGGCTCGTCGGGCGGCTACAAAGAAATTATCACTGAAATCGAGGGCGACGATGTCTACGGCAAGCTCAAGTTCGAGTCGGGCGTTCACCGGGTGCAGCGCGTACCAGCCACCGAAACCCAGGGCCGCATTCACACCTCGGCTGCCAGCGTAGCCGTGCTGCCCGAAGCCGAAGAGGTAGACGTCGAAATCAGCATGAACGACATTCGGAAAGATACGTTCTGTTCGTCGGGCGCGGGTGGTCAGTCGGTCAACACGACCTACTCGGCCGTGCGCCTGACTCACATCCCAACGGGCATGGTGGTGCAGTGCCAGGACGAACGTTCGCAGTTGAAAAACTTCGACAAAGCCTTGACAGTACTGCGGTCGCGGATTTACGAAATCGAGTTGCAGAAACACAACGACGCCATTGCCTCGCAGCGCAAAACGATGGTCGGCAGTGGCGACCGCTCCGACAAGATCAGAACGTACAATTATCCCCAAAGCCGCGTCACCGACCACCGCATCGGCATGACAGTACACAACCTGTCGGCGGTGATGGACGGCGACATCGGGGATTTCATTGAGCAACTCCGCATCGCCGAAAACGCCGAACGGTTGAAGGATGGGGTGACGGCGTAAGGGAAACGAGTTCCTCAACAAAATACAAGGCCCTGTATATCCCTGAAATAGCTTGACAAATTTAGGACTCATTTTGGGTCACAGCTACCCGATTGGTAGGTTGTACTTTCCCAACTTACCTACCTTGGGCCTTTCGCCATTTCCGGCCTAATTCACCTTCCATCTGGTGGGCTTGCTCAGGGGTGTACTAGTTACAACTACCGTGTGGTCGCAACGTATTATAGTTGACAATGGCTCGCTCAACGGCAACCTTGGCGCTAGCATAATCAGCAAAGCCCCGGTTTAGCAACATCTCTTCTTTGATCGTTCGGTTCATTCGTTCAGCCAGCGCATTCTCATAGGGATCACCCTGCTCGGTCATGCTAACGGCAATTTTCTGCCCCTTCAGCAGAGCAATGTACTCATTGCAACAGTACTGAACGCCCCGATCCGAGTGGTGGATAAGCTCACTGCTCAACCGACCTTTGTTTAGTTTTAAGGCCATTTTCAACGCGTTTACCGGGCCACGCGCTCCTAACGATTCGTCGACAGCCCAACCTACGGTCTTACGTGAATAAGCATCTGTAATCAGACTGAGATAGACAAAGCCACGGGCAATTAGCAGATAGGTAATATCACTAACCCACAACCGATTAGGGGCAGAAACAGACTGACCCACAGTAAGATTTGGATATTTGAAGAAACGGTGATGCGACCAGGTAGTGCTCACTCGACGCTTCTTTCGCTTTATCAATAAGTCGCTATCTCTTAGCAAGTTAGCTAACTTATCACGACCGATTTTGATCCCATGTTGCTGTCTGAACTCAGTTAGCTGATAATGTAACACATCGACTCCTACCGAAAGTAAATTGATTCGTAACCGTCTGACTTCCGAAAGCAATATCAACGCCTGGAAGTCCTCCTTTTGCTCTCGTTTCTGCGCTTCATACCAAGCCTGACGGCTCTTCCCAAACAGTCCACACAAGGTCTGTACACCGACCAGAGGATGCTGCAGACTCAGTTCTTTCACCGTTTGGGGCCAGGCTTTTTTCGGATGACAATATTGAGTTCTCTTTCCGCAACGGTAATCATGGTTTCGGCCGCTTCCCGTTTGAGCTTTTCGCCCTTAAGCAGCTTTTCTACCTGGACCAGCTGGTGCTTAAGCCGGGCAATTTCGTCAGCCTCCGTTTTCATGAACCACCTACGTTTAGGGTTGGGATAGTAGCGTCGGAGCCGGTAAAGTTGATAAGCCCGATTCCAGACACGCAGGGAAGTTCGTGAAGTTTTCAGTTCACTCAAAATCTGCCCTTCACTAACTAGCCCTAAACGGTACAATTCGATTACATGCCAGCGAAAGGCACCCGTTTTGTACTTTTTCTTGAGATCAATAAAACTGCTTACAGTCATAGCTTTGCACGATTAGTGTCAAGCTATTTCAGGGAGATGCAGGGTAATACAAAATGTTCTATAATCTAACATTATGTTAATTGGCATCCTGTTGACAACAGCAAGGTAAGCGAAGCGGGCAGGCAAGCTATTCTCCTCTGCCCATGCTCATCTTACTGCAACTTACCTCGGCCGTCCACCGCCCCGATTACCACCAGCGGGTGCGCCACCGGCCGGAGCTGCGGGCTGCTGACCACCGCCATCGCCACCGCCGTCGCCTTCTTTGATGTCGTCGTTCCCGCCCCGGCCCCGCCGACGCTGCGGCTGGTCGAAGCTCAGTTTACCAAATTTATAGCTGAAGTTGGCCCGAACCCCTGCATTGTACAAACTCGTGACGCTGCTCTGGGCAAAGATGGGCGACGCCGACTCGGAGCGGATGATGAACGGATGATTAAAAAAGTTTTCGCCCGAGACGCCGAAACTGCCGCGCTTATTTTTCAGGTCTTTTTTAAACCCGAGACTGTAAAACGCGAAACCGCCCTGGTAGCCCTGCAACTGAATCTGCCGCCCCCGGATGAAGCCAAAACCCTGCAAACCCCAGCCATTTTTGATGTTCAGACTCGTGAAAAACCTTCCCGTAACCACCCACCCCGCATTCGACGCGCGATAAATGGGGTTCGTACTGTTATTGGTCAGGTTAGCGTAAAAAGCGTCGAAGCCCCCGCCAATTTGCCACTTCGAGAACAGCGTCGCGTTGCCAAACACATTGACGCCGTACGCTTCCTGCCGACCGATGTTGAGGTACGTCGTACGGATGGGGCGGGGCAGCGCGGGGCTGGTTACCTCGCCCAGACTCGTCGTTACCGTGTCGCGGACGCTCGTGATCTCGTTGTTGGTGCGCCGGTAGAACAGCGTGGCGTTTACGTACACGTTTTTGACGTAGGCACTATTGCTCAGTTCAAAATTGTTGGTCAGTTCGGGCGACAGCAGCGGGTTACCCTGGGTGATGTTAGTGGGGTTGGCCACGTTGACGTTGGGGTTCAAAAACTGAATGCCCGGCCGCTGCAACCGTCGATTGTACGCTAATTTGATGGTTTTGCCGCCCTTCAGCGTTTTCGAGACGTTGATGCTCGGCACTAAGTTGCCGTAGCTCGGAATACCGAGGTCCTGACCGGCCTGCCCGCCCTGCTCACCGG
>JAYTAC010000786.1:0-2593 GCA_043737755.1 Spirosoma sp. | reverse complement strand
TCCCACGGCGACTTCCTGCGTGACGTAACCAATAAATGAAAACGCCAGCGTGACGGCACCCGGCCGGTCTGCCGGACCACCGTCGCTACGGTCGGGTGTACTGACGCGGTAATTGCCGTCTCCATCGGTCGTTGTGCCGCGACTGGTTCCCTTGACCACCACGCTCACCCCCGGCAGCCCCGCGCTGGTGGCACCGTCCGTCACGCGCCCGCTGATGGTTTGATCCGCTACCGGCTGTAGCTGGCGGGTTGGCAGCGTGGCCTGGTTGGTTGAGCTGGGCAACGACCGGGTCGTCGCCATGAACTGAGCCAGTCCCGAGTGGCCGCTTGACAGCAACAAACCGGTCAGTAGAGAGTAAAACAAACGTGTAGTAGTCACCGTATAAGCGAGATTTGTAAAATTGACAGTTGATTAATTCGAATCGGCAAACAGGCTGTGAAAAGCCGGGTTAGTTCAATTGAAAAGGCTCATCCCAATGCGATCTATCGTTTTTTGCCGGAAGATTTTCCTGATTCCTCAAAATTTGTCGGGCTGCTACAGTTACGTGAGCAAGTTCTGTTCAGCCGTAATAAAACCGGCAACGGACGCGTACTGCCATCGTACGGATTATAAGCACCCCGACCCTGGACGGTGTACGGCAACCGGCCATTATTTTCCCCGGTGAAACTTACTTCGTATGGCTCTGCCGCAGTAGCCAGGCGGCTAATTCTTTCCCGGCCCGGAAGTTTTGGTACTCACCGGGAATTCGCCGACCGTCGGTGTATTCGTTGTAGAGCCATGGATCACCGACGGCAAACACAGTCCCTTTCCCAACCTTTACCATGGCCATAATTACGTTTTTGCCATTCGTCAGCATTGACCGGGCGGGAGGGGTAAGCCCCAACGGAGCCAGTTCCTTGATGTAAATGGTTTGGGTGTTGGCAAAAATCGGGTGGCCCGCCGGAATGGTCAGTTTGCCGCCTTCCCACTGCGTACCAACGACGCGGTTGACCGGCTCATCACGAAACCAAATCCCAAACCGACCGGCCAATTCGTTGAAACGGGGTATCTCGCAGTTGGTAGTGTCGTTGGCCATCAGCACCAGCACACCCCCCGCCCGTACCCACGTTTCGATGGCGTCGATATCCTGTTTTCGGATGTAGTTGGGTGTAGCGGTTTCCTTCGGCGTATCGGGATCGGCGATGATGTAAACGTTGGTGTTTTTCAACGTCTGGGCCGTGGGCGCAGTCGGTATCGACACTGTTTTGGCACCCAGTTCGCGAAATGTGTTTCCCCACAGCCAGAACCCGGAGTGCATCCGATCCTCCCAGGTGTAGTGAAACCGTTCCTGCGCTGATCCGGGTTGTGAGTTATCACCTTTGCGGAATTCATGGTTGAAATAGTAGTCCAGCCCGATTGTCTTACCCCGGCCAGCGGCTAATTCGTCGGCTATTTCCATCTCGACGCTGGCCATAATAAACGGCCCGACGCCTTTGAGATCGTTTTGTTTGATGGGTTCGCTCAGGTAGTACTCATAGCTGCCGTCGCGATAAGGGCGGTCCGGCGGTCCGGTACCGCCCAGACCGCCCACGCTCACCGTTCCGTCCAAGTCTATTGTGCCATCCGGTCCGGTTTTAACGAATGTTTTCAAGATGCCGTCGTAACCCCGTTTGGCGTTGGCCTGCATGGTTCGGGGCAAATACCCCAGCCGAACGCCCTTTGCCAGCGCATACACGAACATGCACGACGCCGATGCTTCGGGGTAATTTCCTTTTCTCGTTCCCTGATCCACTACCTGATACCAACAACCCGACGCAGCATCCTGATACCGGACCACGGCGGGCATCAGCCGCTGTAAATAGCTAACGAGAGCGGGTCTCTTGGGATGGTTGACCGGGAAATAATCGAGCACGTCGACCAATGCCATCACATACCAGCCAATGGACCGGCCCCAGAAGTTGGGCGACTGTCCGGTCCGGGGGTTAGCCCATTTCTGCTGTCGGCTTTCGTCGTAGCCGTGATAGAGCAGCCCCGTTTTGGGATCGACAAGGTGTTTTTCGATGAGGGCGAACTGCCGGGCGATGTCGTCAAAATTTTCCGGTTGCCCGTAGAGACCACCGTACTCAGCGTAGAACGGCATGGCCATGTACAGCCCGTCGAGCCACATCTGGTAGGGGTAACGTTGTTTGTGCCAGAAGCCCTTTTCGTTGGTGCGGGGCTGGCGGGCAAGCTGGTCGCGGAGCGTATCGGCGGCTTTGCGGTATTTCTCGCGACCGGCTTCGGTCTGCGCGGCCAGCATGAGCAGCGTGCGTCCGCCCGGCATGTTGTCGAGGTTGTAGTCATCGGCGCGGTAGGTGCGGATGGCACCGTCCGGCCCGACGTACCGGTTTATATCGCGCAGGATGTAGTTGTAATAGCGGGCGTCGGCGGTACGGTTCCAGACGCGTTCGATAGCTTTGAGTACCAATCCCTGCTCATAATCCCAGCGGGCGGGTTGCCCGGCTTTAGTCACGATGGAATCGGGATGAATGGCCATGATCCGGTCGGCCATGCGCTGCGAATACGGTATGGTTTGCGACAGAGCCGGGCGGCTGACAACGAGAATCAGCAGGAA
>JAYTAC010000785.1:0-6400 GCA_043737755.1 Spirosoma sp. | reverse complement strand
AAAAATCGTACCGCACAACAATAATCAATGACTATACAAGTAGTTACTCGTGATAAATCTTAATTATCACGAGTAATACTATCTTTGGCAAAATACGCCAGTTTTAATCAAATCTGGTCAAACTGACCAGCAGCGACTGTCCTTTCCCCTTTCCTATCCATGAGCCAATCAGACGTTGATCCTGTAGTCCCTGCGGTTGTCCGTCCCCAGCAGCGAACGCTTTCGCTTCGGGTGGATGAGGAGCTTCATCAGGAAGCCCGCGGATATTTGAAGGCCGGACTTCAGGGTGCTCCCAATTCCCACCGGGCCTACACCACTGATCTGCGCCAGTACATGGCCTGGTGTCAGCAGAATGCATACGAACCAATGCCACTCTCTCCGGTAGCCTTAGTCGAGTACGTAACTTACCTGGGACGTACGCGCAGCTACTTTACCATTCAACGCCACTTGGCCAGTATCGCCAAATACCACCGGCAGAACCGGGTCGATTCGCCGACCACTGATGAGCAGTTTAAGGTATTCATGAAGGGCTTCAAACTCAAGAAGACCGTGCGTCAGAAACAGGCCCCCGACTTCTCGGTCCGGCAGTTGCGCCAGGCCTTAGACGCCCTGCCCCATACCCCAACCGGATTGCGCAACCGGGCCATTCTGCTACTGGGTTTCACCGGGGCCTTCCGGCGCAGTGAGTTAGCCCAGCTTGACATCAATCATCTACTGATCGACGAAGCCGGGATGGTCATCCGGCTGGATCGCTCCAAAACCAATCAATTTGGCGAGGTCGAAGAAAAAGCCGTTTCCTATGCCAATGAGTCTGATTATTGCCCCATTCTTGCGGTTCGGCAATGGTTAGCGGTTGTGGATCGAGACGAAGGCCCCTTATTTGTTCGCATTCGGAAAGGGGAACGAGTGACCCAGGAGCGGCTTTCCGACGAATGGGTCAACCTGCTGGTGCAGCAACAGTTGGGTAAGCACTATACGGCTCACTCCTTACGGGCCAGTTTTGTGACGATTGCCAAAGCCAACGGGGCCGATGATTTGGAAGTAATGAACCAAACCAAGCATCGTACCACGACCATGATCCAGCGCTATGACCGACGGCGTAACATCCGCAAACACAATGCGTCGGGAAAGCTGGGGCTTTGATCAAATGGTGGTTAGCCAATGGCCAATGAATTGCCCTCAGTCAGTGCCTATTCACTGCGCATCCCATTTTATGAACGGTCGTTGTTAATTTGTTATACGTCAAAAAGTACAGATTTCACCAGTAATGGATGCGTCTGGTTTCAGTTTATCCTAACTTTAAGCCGGTTCAGTACGCTGTCTTATGGGAATCGCTCAGGAAATTTGGCAAGCCTTCATCTCCGCTCATCCCGAGGTCACCAAAGGCCACTTATCGCTCGAGGAGGTGAATCGCAAAATGGACGCCTTCACCCAGGCCCGCAATCAGCAGCCTCACCCTGATTTCGATGGTCTATCGCCCCAGCAGATGCATTTCCTGCTGAGCGATCCCTGGGGGCCTGAGTCGGTGGTACGCTTACAAAATGATCCGCCCGATACGCTGCTGGATCAGGTTCCATTTCTGGTCCTGATGGAAACCCTCTATCAGCAGTTGATGACGGCTCCACCCATCAAACTGACGCCTAAGGGAAACCTGCCGCTGGCCCTGTGCCGGAGTCTCTACGAGCGAAAGCTCTTGGTGCAGGACGACATTGAACGGGGCATCACCAAAAAGATAGCGGAGGACAATGTGCGCTTTCTTCAAGCCTTGAAAGCCTGTCTGTCGCTAAGTGCCTGTGTCAAGAAACGGCAGAACGCCTTTTGGCTCACGCAGGCGGGCCAAAAGGCTTTAGGTCAAGGGAGACCTGGGCTTTTGACCCAACTGCTGACCGATTATACGCTGCGCTTTAACTGGGCTTATCTGGATGATACCCAAACCGATGCGGGCCACTTTGGCTGGGCTTACTCACTTTACTTGCTGCACCGCTACGGAACCGAGTGGCAGGAAACCGATTTTTATGCCACTAAAGTATGGAAGGCATTTCCCCACTTGAGCGAGCCGATTCCATCGGGGCGGCTATCGGGCTTATCGCTGGAGTTTGAGCGGGTGTACCGCTGGCGGTTTGTCGAGCAATTCGGGGCTTGGTTTGGTCTGATCGAACGGCGGCAAGAGCGCCCGGGTAGCTACTATCCTGACCCCCTGTTGATTCGCAAAACACCGCTGTTGGATCAACTCTTCCACTTTATTCACTGAACATGGTCTCCCCCGTCCTATCAGACCATTGACGACCGTTTAAGACTTGTAATAACGTCAATAACTGGTATCTCTCGCAGCGTTGAGTAGTTTTGCCGAACGCGGCCCGACCGAATCGCACCGGTCCGCCGGTGCGGGGCACCAGCCGTCCTGCTAATTCGTCACAGCAAAGGGAGCTAACAATCTTCAGTCAGTCATCACCGCCGAGGAGCAGCCGATCAAAGTCAGTTGAACTACCAAAATACGATGGACCCAATCAAACCGGTGTTCTTTGTCGAAGGTCGCGCGTATGCGGACCAGCACCTGCAAAATACGGTTCAGCTCATGATTGAGGCTGATGCTTGGATTAGTATCACGTTAAAGCAACATCCAACCGAGGGCGTTGGCGTGGACGTGAAGTCGGCTAACCTGAGTGCCGAGCAGATCAATCAGATACTGCAATATGCGGTCACCGCTACCAGCGGTTCGCCAAGCTCACAGAACTAATTGGACCTCTTTACCCGAAGAAAATGCCTCTCACCCCATTAGGCGGGTGTAGCCAATTACTGTATATATTTTAATTACGATGAGATTAATCTTATTAAAGTTTGTTGGCTTGGTTAGTCTGATGGCCATTTTCTACCTGAGCTGGGTCCCTAATCCTCAGTTAGGGCTGTTGTGGTTCATGCCCGGCTGGCTGGCTCAGTGGACCGACGCCAATGAAAATGAATCCTTGCGAACGGGTGTACCGTTTATTGTACTGGGTGCCTTAGTCGCCGTCTGGCTATTGGATTCAGGCTACGCCTGGTATGGCTGGCTGGTTGCTTGGTTGGGGCTGGTCGGGGTTGTCCTGATTGCTGAAGTGGGTCAGCTATTCATATCAGGAAGATATTTCGACTGGTTAGATATCCTTTGGGGGGCGGTGGGCGCTGCGACCGGAATAGGCTTGGTGTTGTCGGGTCAATACTTGAAAACCTTACTAGCTGGCCGCTGACGTGGCTGATCATATATCTGTTGGGCCTATAGAGTTAAGTACTTAGACAGAATTGATTATGCAATACTTTTGGGCAAACCGGATGCTATATGCTTGGCCAAACTCACTCAAAATTTGCGTAACCGCGGTTTTGAGCGTCTCGTAGCTGGTGTAAGCTGCCGTACTTAGCCATTCGTACTTAAGTTTTCGCCATAACATCTCAATCTTGTTCAGATGCGGGCTGTAAGTCGGCAGAAAGAACACGAACAGCCCCTGCTGCTGCCAACTCGCTAACTTTGCTTTGAACAAACTTGACCGGTGCACAGGCGCGTTATCCAGTACCAGCACAGTGGGGCGGCTCAGACCAGATGCCCAGGCACTAATCGAGTTAATAACGAACGGAGTGTCAATGCTTTTTTCAGTGAAAAAATGGACCAACTCGCCCGACTCACTCAACCATCCCAGCACATTCAGCCGGGAACTGTACCGGCTGGGACGTTCGACCACCTGACCAGGTGCCTGCCAGCCGTAGGGCACTACGGGGAGCAGACTAAATCCGGCTTCATCACCGTAGAACAGATTGATGTGGCCCGCTCGGCAGAGCGTCTGCAGGTCGGTTAGGGTATCAAGTTTATCTTCGTAATTAACTGGTCTGAAGAGTTTTATGCCCCGCCGGATGCGTTTCCATCGCCAGCCACACTTTTTAAAAAACGGGTCAGTGTTTTCTGGCTGAAGTCGCGGTTGAGTTCGGCTCGCAAGGTTTGGCGGGCCAGTTTGAGTTGCTGGCAATGGCGCTCAACATGTTGGCTGACCATGGCCTGGTCAGAGGTGGTTAGAATGGGATTTCGGCCTTGCCCGGCTTTATTGTAAAGGCCGCGCAAACCGCGCTCTTCCCAGGCGTTGAGCCAATTGTAGATTGTCAGTTGACTGACTTGAAAATGATCCTTGAGCCACTTGACGGGTTGTTGCTGGTAGCTTAGAAGGAGACATAAACAACGGTTGCGAAACTGGAACTGAGGGCCATGATTATGGCCCTCCTGTAAAGTAGCGACTTCATCAGGGGTCAAATTGGCAAATCGTTGACGCATAGACCAAAGGTACCACATTTACTAAATAAATCTGTTTAAGTACTTACCTACTTAATTTATGTACATTACAGACTGCCCAACTCACGCGGGGGTGGGGTGCCTGCCAGATACAGAACATCGCCCCTTCGAGTCTTCTAAGATACATATTGAGCCATTGGCCGTCAACTAAGATGCGCTGGTAAAAGCGTTCTTTTTTACGGGTCAGCAACTCATCCACACGCCATACCTTGCCATCCGGTAAGCGAACAGGATGGGTCTTGGGGAACCGAAGGCAAAAGGGTATCTTCCGTTCGGTCAGAGCCTTAGCCCATTCGCTTCCCACAAACTTCCGATCAGCAACCAGCAAGCCAATCCGATGCACTTGTCAGGTCAACAGCCCTGATAAGTACATCGGGTCGGTCACTGACGGTTGAATTACCGCTCTTATTATCGGGTAATTTCCAGAACAGCGGCACGGCTACTTCTGCACGTCGGGCTGTGATCATCAACACATTAACCTGATATTTACCGAAATCCCACCGCTTCGGCGGTCCGATCCGTTCTGTCTAAGCAAAGGGTGATTCGTCCGCACGGGATGAACAAGAGCATCAACCGGGTAATTTGCTAATAATCCAGGGGATACCCGGTTAGAAATGCTTGTAGTCGCCGTTCATTTGATTCATTGGATCGGTTTTGATTGAATCCTTTGGCAATCTGGGGTAGTTGGACATTCGTAGCCTGAATCAATCCCGTTACGGCCCCGATGAAGCACTTTTGCCAGGCCAGGTTAGTAGCCAGCGGTATGAGCTGGGGGCAAACCCGGTTTAAACCCACTATCTCTACCTATTACGCTCATTTAGGGAGTGCCCAAGAGTTCCTGCCCCAATTTGAAGCGAGTTTAGGAACGTACAAAACGACCCCCAACCGGCTGGTTTTTGTCACCGACGGGGGTGTCTGGATTCAACAGCATCTGGAACGAACCTATCCCCAATCCACCGATATTCTCGATCGCACCGGCGACCCGGTATTACCACGCGGTGGGACACTTGGCTGAGTTCAGCCGCATTTACTTCAAGACAGCCAAAGAAGGCAACCAATGGCTTGATAGTCAACGCACTTGTTTACTGTCGGAGGGCGTAGACGGGGTCTTGGCAACCTTAGCGTCCTTGACTAAACTGTCGGCTTCGGCGGCTGAATCCCGCCGTCAGGTGGTGGGTTATTACAGGCGTAATCGAGACCGGATGGACTATGGTCGTTTCCGGGAACGGGGTTTGCAGATTGGCTCCGGCCCGATGGAAGCCGCTCATCGGACGGTCGTTCAGTGTCGGATGAAACGGAGTGGTCAACGGTGGCCAGATGATGGAGCGCAGGCGATGCTTAATCTGCGGGTGGCGTTCAAAAGTGGCCGGTGGCATTTGGTCACTAAGAACCTAAAAGTAACTTGAGTCAACATTGACCGTGTAGTTTTGAAATGCACCCTCGATGGATGCCGAAGATCGGCTTTGTACGCCATCCAACATATTCAGGTTATTATCAAGATCGAAAGACTATTACCTATTGGCAAGGGCGCATTTCAATTTGACGATATCACCGAAAAAGCGGGTGTGGGCGCGGCCGATGGCTGGAATACGGGCGTTTCATTGGTTGATATCAACGCCGATGGCTGGCTCGACATTTACGTTTGCCGCTCGGCCGCCAGCAACCCCAAACTCCGGCGTAACCTGCTGTTTGTCAACAATAGAGATTTGACATTTACCAACAAAGCCGCTGAGTATGGCTTAGATGATCCGGGCTACTCGACGCAGGCCGCTTTCTTCGATTATGACCGCGACGGGGATTTGGACTGTTTTCTGCTGAATCACTCGGTGCAGGAGTTCGCCGGGTTCAGCCGCATGATCAGCAGTTATAAATAGCAGGCTAACCCGGACTATTCCAGTAAGTTGTACCAGAACCAGGGCGGTAAGTTCACGGATGCATCGGCTGCTGCCGGGATGATTTCCAACGTGCTGAGTTTCGGGCTGGGCGTGGCCGTGAGCGATTTCAACGACGACGGCTGGCCCGATCTGTACGTCTCCAATGACTACAACGAAAACGATTACCTCTATATCAACCAGCAGGATGGTAGATTTC
>JAYTAC010000784.1:0-2593 GCA_043737755.1 Spirosoma sp. | reverse complement strand
GGCCGGTGCTGCCCCTGCCATCACCCGGCTGACGACCACCGGCGACAACGGCATCAGCATTCAGTACCAGGGCCAAACCGGCGTTGCGGTTGAGCTGTACCGGAAAGAGACCGACGGCACCTACAAGCCAACGAGTCAGACCGGCACCGGAACCGGCACATTCGCCGTGATGACCGATGCTAAACAGGTTCAGTGTTTTCGGGTGGTGGCTCAGGATGCCTGTAGTGCCGATGGGCCGCGTTCCGACGAGGTGTGCAGCTTAGTGCTCAATGCCAACGCCATCAATAAGCGCAATGACCTGACCTGGAAACCCTACGATGGCACAGTGTCGGGCGCGACGTCGTTTCGGCGATACCGGATTTTTCGTAACAACGCCCCGTTGGTTACCCTGTTCGACCGTAACATTGGTAACCATGCCGACGTTAGCCGAATCGAGTGCAACGCGCCGTATTGCTACACGCTCGAAGCCACCGTTTCGGGGAGTGTGGAAACCGTCATCACGTCGAACTCGGTTTGCGTGACGGGCATCAACGGCGACGTGCCGGGCGACTTTGGCAGCATTCTGGTGTCGGTCGAAAACAACCGCCCGCGCATCGTGGCTGCCCTGCCCGCCACCGGCACCACAACCAGCTACACCATCGCCATCAGCCGGTCCGACGGGCCGTCGGGTACGTTTCAGCCGCTGGGGACGGTGGTCAGTAAGAACACATTCGTCGACGAAACTGCCGACCCCTCCACCGGTTCATATTGTTACCGACTGACTTACGTGGCCAACTGCGGATTGTCGTCGCCCCCGTCGCCCCCCGTCTGCGCCGTGTTGCTGGGGTCGAAGTCGAGTGCCAGTATCGACTGGACGGCCGCATCGCCGTTTGCGCCGGGTTCGGTTGCCAACTACGTGATTGAGGTAGTAGACTCATCCGGGGTGGTAACGCGTGAAATCCCGGTCGACAAAGACCTGCGCTACGAACCGGACATGGACGACCCCACCCTACAGTCGCAGCGTTACCGCATCGTTGCCATATCGGACAACGGCTTCAGGAGTTCCTCTAATTTGTACGTGCTGCGACGCGAAGCCCGAATCCTGATACCCAACGCGTTTTCGCCCAATGGCGACGGCACCAACGACGTGTTCACGGCCAAAGGCAGCTACGCCGATCAGTTCAGAATGACGATTTACGATCGCTGGGGCGGGGTTATCTACGCCACCACCGACCGGGCGAAGGGCTGGGACGGCACCGCCGACGGGCAACCGGCGGCCACCGGGCAGTACACCTACCGCATCGACGTGCAGAATGAGGCCGGGGTCAAAACTGTTCGGACCGGTGTCGTGTTGTTGATACGATAATCGTTGGTTAGCCAATCAATCAGTCAGGTAGTGACTGAAATTGGTGTTACTTACCGACTCGCCGACCGATAAACTCGCTAATTGAACGTATGGATATGTTTGGTAAAATGAAGGAAGTTCAGTCCCGAATGAAAGACGCTCAGGAAACCCTGCGTACCGTAACCGAGACGGGCGATGCGGGTGCGGGCTTGGTTAAAGTGACGGTAAACGGCCTTAAAAACGTGCTGAGCATTGAGATCGACCCCGACATTATCAAGGCCGACGACCGCGAAATGCTTCAGGATTTGATTGTGGCGGCTACCAACAAGGCATTAGCCAATGTGGAGACGAAAGCCCGCGAACACCTCCGACAGGCGACTGAGGGCCTGCTTCCCAACATTCCCGGCCTGAACCTCGACGGGCTGATGTCGTAATACAGTTATCAGTGAGCAGCCAACGGTGGTTAGTTCTTCACTCACTGCTCACTGCTCATTGATAACTGTTCCGTGGATACCCTCGCCATTGTCATCCTCAATTACAACGGTCGGTCGTTTTTAGCTGATTTCCTGCCCACGGTATTGGCCCATGCCGATGGCCACCCCGTTTACGTTGCCGACAGTGCCTCCACCGATGGCTCGGTGGCGTTCGTGCGGAATGCGTTCCCCGCTATTCGAATCATCCAATTACCCCGCAACGAAGGGTACGCCGAGGGGTACAATCTGGCTCTCAACCACGTCCGGGCGCACCACGGTGAGGCTACCTACTACGCCCTGATCAACTCCGACATCGAGGTGACGCCTGGCTGGATTTCGCCCGTGTTGCGGCTGCTGGAAACCAATCCTGATATCGCTGCTTGTCAGCCCAAAATACGATCTTATACCCAGCGCGACCTGTTTGAACACGCGGGCGCGGCCGGTGGCTTTGTCGACTGGCTGGGGTATGTGTTCTGTCGGGGGCGAGTTTTTGCCTGGTTCGAGACCGACCGGGGTCAGTATGATGACAACCGGCGGGTGTTCTGGGCCACGGGAGCCTGCCTGTTTGTTCGGGCGGAGGTGTTTCACCAGACGGGGGGCTTCGATGCTGCGTTCTTTGCCCATATGGAAGAGATCGACTGGTGCTGGCGCGTGCAGCGGCTTGGTTACGAAGTCTGGGCGTGTGGCGAATCGACGGTGTACCACGTTGGGGGCGGGACGCTTCACAAGTCGAATCCCCACAAAACGTACCTTAACTACCGCAACAGCCTGTTCATGCTGTACAAAAACTGGCCCG